>JALZBE010000215.1 GCA_030947665.1 Vulcanimicrobiota bacterium
GGCATCCGCCGCCCCGCCGGCGTCGTCGCCATACCGCTTCGCGGACCCCGTGGACCTCCTCGCGGCGGCGAGCCCGGCGTCGGACTACGCGATCCTGCACGCGACCGGCACGCAGCGCACGCTGTTCCCGCGCCCGAAGATCGACGCGGGCGCACGCGCGATCACGAGCACGTCGACACCGTTGATCGCCGATTCGTACGCGCTCGCCACCGCCACCGGTCTGTTCCCGAAGCTCGATGCGTGCATCCCGTTCCCCGACGCGAACTACTCGCTCGAGGTCGGAACCGGCGGGCATCTGAAGCTCACCCGCCCGACGGACAGCTTCACGACACCGGTGCTCAAGCGCATCCTCCACGAGAGCGGCGCCGTCCGCACGATCGTCTATTGCAACGACGACTCGAACCCGCCGAAGCTCTCGGTGGTGAAGCTCGCGATCGACACCGCGGCGGCGCTGCCATGGTCGTTCGGGATCGACAACATCAGCGTGGCGACGGAAAGCGGGTCGCACGGCGAGATCTCGCGGGTCGTCGGCAACATCGTTGCCGATGCCGTGTCGGCGACGAGTCTCGCCGCGTCGCGCTACGTGTTCGGCGACGCGCTCAAGGACGTGCAGAAGCTCGTCGCGTTCCTCGAGAACTTCGGCGACATCGGGCCTGTGCACGTCAGCATGACGAATCAGTTCTCGGTCAAGGCCGGGCTGAAAATCGATCTCAAAGACCTCATCGACATCCTCGGCCCGGCCGGCGAGGCGCTCAAGGAGATCGTCGACACATTCGACTTCACGGTGCTCGCGCAGATCGCGCCGACCGCCGCGTCCGCGGAAGCGGAGTTCGAGCTCGTCATCAAGATCCCGACGCCGTTCGACCCGGTCGTCGCGATCGGGGTCGCGAAGTTCACGATCAAGATCGACAGCGGTTCGGGTTTGTCGCTCGCGTTCGAGCTGGGTGTCGGCGTCGGCGTCGACTTCCTCATCGGCCCGTTCGAGGCGACGGCCTATTACGCACAGACGCAGTTCTTGATCTTCGGCGACAACGTCTTCGGGCTAGGCGCCGGCGCGATCATCAAAGGCAGCGTCGACTTGGTGGTCGCAAGCATCGACGTCAGCGTCGAAGCGAAGATGGCGCTGCTCCGCGCGGAGTGTCCGGGCGGCTCGTCGATCTGGGGCGTCGCGCAGGTGACGTTCGCGCTGGAGATCACGATCGCGTTCGTGATCGACATCGACTTCGAAGAGCAGGCGCAGCTCTCGCACAATCTCGACGGCGGACCGTGTCCGCTGCCGGACGTCCTGTAGGTCAGGCGCGATGGCGACGAAGCTCGTGTTCAGCCCGTACCCCCAGCGCTGGGACGGCGGCACGCTGCACGTCCGGCTGCTGCTGATCCCGCGCGGCAGCCCGGTGGATCCGCTCGCGCCGGGTGCGCCCTCGTTCGCGAACGCGAACTTCGTCTTCGACGTTCACGTGGTGCCGGGGCTCGACGCGCTGCCCACCCCCGGCGGAGCGGCGACGGCGACCATTGCGCAACCGGCGGTTCCTACCGCGCAGCCGATCTATGACGCGCTCGCCGCACAATTCCAGATCGATCCGGCGCCTCCGCCCGCGAAGCCGCGCGCCGCGGGCACGACGATCAAGAAGCACCTTCCGCTCACGTACCAGAACGCCGTCGGCTTCACGCCCGGCACACCCAACGTGTTCACCGACGACACGTACAGCTGCGCGATCCAGTCGCCGCCGCCCAAACCGTTTACGGCCCTGCCGCGTCCCGATCCGAAGCTGCCGTGGGGCAAGGTCATCGCGAAGCTGCTGCGGCAACCGGTGCTCGCGGAGGGCGCGGGGCTGATTCGGGTACTCCACGTCGCCGTCGATCCGGCCGCGCTCGTGAACGGCGCGTTCGTATACGTCACGCTCGCGCCCGCGAGCGACGGCGCCGCCTTGCTCGCGTTGCCGGACGGTGTGAAGCTCTACGCGGCGCGCATCCCCGCGTCGAGCGCGGCGCGCGCCGTCTTCGCGCCCGTGCTCTTCCCGGTCGCCGCCGTGCCGCCGCCCGGCTCGTATGACGAACCGTTCGCCGAATGCTCCGGCTACGACGACGGCTTCGCGAAAGCGGTGCACTGCGCGCAGCCGCAGCAGTTCGATCCGTTCAACGAGACGCCGGACGGCTCGCGCCCCGCCAAGGAGCTCGGCATTCGCATCGGCTGGGATGACGAGCAGGTGACGACCTGGCTCAATCGCGCGGTCGACGTCGCCGCCGTCGACGCACCGCTCGGCGTGCTCGGCTATCGCGTCGACACGCGCGTGCACGTCGACGCCGCGCATCCCGGTGACGAACGGTGGCACTCGCTCGTGCGTGCGCGGGGCCCCGTCGGCACGGACGGTGTCGACCTCGGCACGTTCGACGGCGAGCTCGCGGTCGAGACGCATCCCGTGCAGATGCACGCGCAAAAAACCGGCGACTACTGGCTACCGACATACTTCACGGCGTGGAACGGCTCGAGCATCGTCGGTGTCGACCGCATCGCATTTCGCCTATCCGGCGGACCGGACCTCACCGGCCCGCCGCGCGTGCTCGGCACGCCGCCGGACGTCGCGCTGCGCTATGGGAAGGATTTCGATTTCCGCGTTCGGCTGATGGATCATACGGGCGGAGGTCCGGAAACCGGCGCTGTGCCGCTGATCCCGGGCCCGGCACCGGTCGGAACGATCCCGTTCCGGCGCTGGATTCGCCCGCTCCCGCCGAAGCTTGTCAACGCGCCGCCGGCAACGCCCGATGCGGCCGCGCCGCCCGCGTCGCTCATGGTAAAGCGACCGCTGCTGACGTATCCCGCGGTGAACTGTACCGGCGCGTTCGCCGATCCGGTCGCGGCGCTGCTCGCGGATCTGCCCGTCGCCATCGCCGAACGCCGCGAGCCGGGTTTGCCCGATCCCGACGTCGACCGTGTCCGCATCGTCGTCGAAGCGCAAGGTTTGGCGCAGGATCCGCACGCCGCCGACGCCGGATTTGTCGAGCTTTACACGACATCGCGCGCATTCCCGGCCGGAGACGTGAACGCGACGGCCACGATCGATCTCGCGTACGTCGACGTGCACGACGCGTCTGCGCTCGCCGCGCCGTCGGACGGCCCGATCGTCGTGCCGCGAGCTCGCAACGTGCGCCTGCGCATCTCGTCGCTATGCCGCGAGGACAAAGGCCTCGAGTATTTCGGCGCTGACGACGCGCGCACGAGCTCCGGGGCCGCAACAGTCAACCTGCGCGCGGACGCGCTCGACGAGACCGCCCTCTTCGCACCTGACCTGCCCGCGCACCGTTTCGCCGCGCACTTCCTGCAGCCCGATCCTGTCGTCGACGCGACGGTCCTGTTCGCTCAGCGCGCCGCGGGCAACCAGCGCAAAGGCCTGAACGACGCCGCATCGCGATTTGCGTCGGCGCTCGGGCTGCGCAATAACGGTCTGACACTACGCGGCAGACCCGGCCGGCGCGTGGTGTTCGGCTGCGCGCACGCGCTGCGCCACGTCACGGGCCCCGACGGCGCAAGCCTGACGCTCGGTGCGCAGAGCGATCTCGTGCAGCACTGGTTGGTCGCCGTGCAACTGACGCTCGACCGCGACTGGACGTGGGACGGGCTGGCGTTCGACGGGATCGTCGTCGAACGTGACGGCACCGAAGTGGGTCGTTTCGGGCCGAGCCGCAACGTGGGCACCGACGCGCTCGTGTCGCCGCAGCGCGCGCAAACGGATCTGGTGTTCGTGGATGCGGTCGACCCCAAACCGGCGCCGGGCGCCTTTCCCGGCGTGTTGCATCTCACGTACACCGTGCGCGCGGTGTTTCACGGCACGCCCGCGCACGATCGCGGCCTCGAGCTGCTGATCGACCTGCCGGTGACCACGCCGCCGGCGCAGCGTGTCGCGATCGTGTCGGCCGGCGTTGCGATGTCGCAGTACGATCACGACCCCGGGTACACGCGCACCGTACCCCGCACGCGCGCGCTGTGGCTGGAGCTCGACCGGCCTCCCGACGATCCGCGCGACCGGTTCTACGCGCGTGTCCTGCGCGTCGCACCGGACCCGATCATCTCGAAGCTGGGCGAGTCGGTGCCCGAACGTGCGGAGCCGCCGCTCGCGGTCGATCCCGAATTCATTCGCACGATCGTCTCCGGCGAAGCCGACGACCGCGCGGGGCTCGACGCAATGCAAGAGCTGATCGCGTCCGACTCGCCGACGCACTTCATGCTGCCGCTTCCGGCGGGGATAGCTCCCGATTCGCCCGAGCTGTTCGGGTTCTTCACCTACGAATTGCGCGTCGGCCATCACGACGTCTGGTCGACGGCGCAGGGCCGCTTCGGCGCGCCGCTGCGGGTGACCGGCGTGCAGCATCCCGCGCCGGAACTGTCGTGCGCGGTCGCGCGCAACACCGCCGAGATCACCGTAAGCGCACCGTTCGCGCTGCCGGTCCTCGACGGCGTCTCCGCGCAGCAGTTCTCGCCCCGCAGCGAGATCTGGGTGCTGCTGTACGGCCAGGCGGAACAGATCGACGCGGGCGGCCGCCGCAACGTGCTGTTGGCGCGCAAGCCGGCACCGTGGAACGACAAGGACTTCGATCGCGCGCGCGGTTCGAACGCGTTCGGCACGGCGTCGTTCCGCGCCGCGGAGGTACGCCAAGCGCTGCTGGCGCTGGCGTTCGACGCGGGAGCGCCGCTCAGCGTCCTGGCAGTGGAGCTGCTGCCCAACGGTGCGCCGCTCGCCGATCCGCTCGGCGCGGAGTTGGGCGAGCAGCGCGTGCTGCGCACGTCGCCGCTGGTACCCGTCCCGCCGATCTGCTAGCCGCTCATCGGCGGTTCACGACGCGACCGCATCCGCACGCCGCAGCGACGGATTTCGCCACGCCCACAGCACGACGACCGCGATCGTCGCGACACCGCCTAGTACCACCGCCGGGACCGCGCCGATGAATGCCGCGAGCGTCCCGGATTCGAATTCGCCCAGCTCGTTGCTCGCGACGATGAACACGCCTTCGACCGCGGCGACGCGGCCGCGCATCGTGTCGGGCGTGCCCAGCGCGATCAGCGCGTCGCGGATCGCCATGCTCACCATGTCGGCGGCGCCGGCGACGGCGAGGGCGGGGATCGCGATCCACAGCGACGTCGACAGGCCGAACGCGATCGTCGCGGCGCCGAAGCACGCGACCGCGGCGAGCAGGCGCGGGCCGGCGTAGCGGTGGATCGGGCGGCGCGCGAGTACCAGCGCGCAAAGCGCGGTGCCCAGCGCGACCGACGCGCGCAGCACGCCGAAGCCGGCTGGACCGACGTGGAAGACTTGGGCCGCGTAGATCGGCAGCAGCGCCGTCGCACCGCCGAACAGCACCGCGAACAGATCGAGCGAGATGGCGCCGGAGAGGACGGGTTTCAGGCGCAAAAACCGTAAGCCCGCGAAGACGTCGCGCCATGCGACGCGGCCCTCCGATCGCGCGGTACGCAACATGGGGATGCCGAGCACCGCGAGCGCGCCCAGCGCGAAGGCCGCCATCGCCGTGCCGTACGCCGGTACGGAACCGAACGCGACGAGCACGCCGCCGGCCGCCGGGCCGCCGATCCGCACCACTTCGCGCACCGCGGACGCGGCAGAGTTCGCGCGCATGTATTCGCTCGGCTCGACGATCGCGGGCAACAACGACGCCGCCGCAGGGTAGCGGAACGCGCGCGCCGTGCCGGAGACCGCGAGCACGGCGAGGACGGCGCCGAGCGCGCCC
>JALZBE010000668.1 GCA_030947665.1 Vulcanimicrobiota bacterium
CGCTGACACTGCGCGCGATCACCGACCGGTCCCTGACCGAGCTGCCGCTCTTCACCGGCACGATCCCGGCCGAGACCGGTCAGAACGCCGTGAACCCGCTGCGCTACCGCACCGAGCTGCTCGGCTTCGAAGCACGCGAAGCGGCGGCCGTTGACCGGCTGCCCGCGGTCGGGACCACCGCGACCGGCTCCGACCCGCTCGGAGCGCTGACGGCGGCCGGACAAGATCAGACCGCCGCTCCCGCGGGCTCGAAGCGCGTGGTGGTCGCGATCTTCAACGGCTGGCAGCAGACGCGAGCGCTCAACCTGTTCAGCTACCAGCACGACCCCGCCGGTTCGACCGGCGCGGCGGTTCGCGCGCTGCGCGCGAGCGGCGCGCTGCCGGATCTGGGCGGCAGCGACGTCGTGATCGTGGGGCTCACCGCGGGCGAGCGCTCCATGCAGACGAGCGACGCGCACGTCGCGGGGCTATGCCGGTTCTGGCGCGGCGTCGTCGCGGCAAGCGGCGGGAAGCTGACGCTGTGCGCGGCGGCACTTCCCGGCATCGCAGACACGGGTCCGAACGTCTAGAAATTCAGTCCGGGCCTATTTCAAGCATGGTCAGCGTTCGCGCCAGGCTGAAGTACGGTTTTCGTCGGTGAGCCGATGGCTTCACTCATGATTGGACCGTAATCAAGCTCATCAAACGTGTCGATCTCGATCGGGACCGAATTCGGAAACTGGGCTACGATTTGTAGCTTGCCGCCGGCGGCTTCGATGTAGGAGCGCAACGTGCTCAGGTACATATCCGTGCGTCGCTCAAGCTTTGAAACATCGCCTTGGCTAATTTCGAGCAGTTTCGCGATCGTCGTCTGCGAGAGATTACGCATTTTGCGTAGCTCAGGCAGCCGCATACGCTCAACCTCTGCCTGCACCTCGGCGCGCACCGCTGCTTCTCGGTCAGCTGAAAGTGGGCGGCGGATTTCAGACCACTTGGTTCTAGGCATTGCGTTCCTCCTCGATTTCGGCGAGGTGCGTTTCATAAAGGGCCTCGGCAACAGGAACCATCCGTCGGTAGAAGTTCGGGTCACCGGTCTTGTCACCGCCAATCAAAACGATTGCCGATTGTCGCGGGTCGAAGGCGTAAAAAATGCGGATCGGACGACCGGCGGCGTTGACGCGAAGTTCCTTGAGATTGGCGTAACGCGATCCATAGAGGGTATCGGCGTGGGGGCGGCCCAGGAGCCAGCCGACTTCGACCAGGAGGTCCATCTTTGCGTTGACCGCCTCAATGACGGTTTCTTCAAGCGATCGATACCACTCGCTGAATTCGTCCGTCGCCTCGACGTCGTAGGGCACAGCCTTATTATTGCATAGACGCAATATTCCGTCAAATCAATATTAGCCTACTGACTCTCTTCCTCATTTCGAGCGACGCGGCGGCGGCCCGGGCAAGATCACAGCCCCGCGCCAACCGAGTCCAAGGCCGCCATGATGGGATTGCCGGATGCCGAAAGGTCCAGATTCCGTTCGGGACGGGCGTCGTGGTACGCTCCGACAAGGCCGGGCGCCGATTCCGGCCGAAATATGGTGTGACGTGTCCTCGCGCTCTCTCTTGCTTTCCGCCGTCCTCGTGTTCGCCGCCCTCTCGGGCTGCAGCGGCGGCGGCTTCGTGCCCGGCGGGCCCCACTCGCTGGGCTCGGCCAAGCTCGACTCGATCGTGCGGACCTACGCGTCGGCGAACTCCGTGGACCCCAAGCTCGTTGCCTCCGTCATCGACGCGGAGTCTCACGGCGATCCCAGCGCCGTCTCGCGCGTCGGCGCCCAGGGACTGATGCAGCTGATGCCCGGAACCGCCTCGATGTACGGCGTGGCCAACCCGTTCGACCCCTATGCGAACGTCGATGGCGGGACGCGCTACCTTCGCGACCTGCTGCACCGCTACAAAGGAAACGTTCGACTCGCGGTCGCCGCGTACAACGCCGGGCCCGGTGCCGTCGATGCGGCGCACGGCGTCCCGCCGTACGCCGAGACGCGCGCGTATGTCGACCGCGTCGTCGCCGGCATCCGCTAGCGGATGACCACCTTCC
>JALZBE010000216.1 GCA_030947665.1 Vulcanimicrobiota bacterium
CGACTTGACCGTCCCGAACAAAGGCACCGGCGGCGGAAACAACCCCGGCGGCGGCTACGGGAAGATGGGCGGGCGGCGTCTCCGAGACGACGTCGTCGACGGGACGTTCACGATCATCAACAACGGCGTTCCAATGACCGATCACGTCGACAAGAACGAGCTCCCGTTCCGAAACGTGTTCCCGTTCGTGGCCGACCCGACGCAGCCGTTCCCCCCGGGCCAAAATCCGGACGACCACACCCGCCAGTAGCGGCCGGCCACGCGCAGCCATGCGAGTTCTCGCGATCCGCATCGCGCTCCTCATCGCGCTCTCGTGCGCGGTGTGGGGCGTTCGCGCGCTTGGCACTGCTTCGAACGGGCACGCGCCGATCTCCGAAGCGGCAGCGAGTGCATTGGCAGCGGGGCCGTCCGCTTCTCAGGAACGGTCCGACGTCCGTGAAACCGTGCGGTTTCTCGAAGCGAAGGTGCGCGTCGATCCTGAGGATGCGAGTGCCAACAATAAGCTAGCCGGCTATCATCTTCAACTGCTGCGCGAAACCGGCAGTATCGGCGATCTCGAAGCTGCTTTGCAGGCCGCACACGCTTCCCTCGCTTCCGTGCCGGTCGTTCGCAATGCCGATGGCGTCACGGCGCTCGCGCTCGCTGAGTTCGCCTCCCACGACTTCGGCGGCGCGCGCGATCGGGCCCGCGACCTGATACGCTTCGATCCGGCCAAGAGCTACCCGTACGCGATCCTGGGCGACGCACTCGTTGAGCTGGGCGCATACGACGAGGCGGCGCGAGCGTACCGCGACATGACGCGACACAGCGGCGGCATCGATACGAACGGGGAAACGCGGCTGGCGCGCCTCGCCTTTCTTCACGGCGACGGCGCGGGCGCGGCGCACCACGTTATCAACGCGCTGTCGATTGCGATCCATCTTTCAATTCCGCCGCGCGAAACGATCGCTTGGTGCCAATGGCAGCTCGGCGAGACGGCGTTTGCCGAGGGCCGATACGAGGCGTCCGAGCAATATGATCGCGATGCGCTGGCGAGCTTCCCGGACTACTTCCGCGCGCTCGGGTCGCTGGGACGGGTTCGTGCCGCACGCGGCGACATCCGCGACGCCATGGTGCAATACGAGGCCGCGATCCGGCGGTTTCCCGATCCAACATACGTCGCCGCGCTTGGCGATCTCTATAAATTGGCAGGCCGAGACGGCGACGCGTCCGCTCAGTATGCGCTCGTCGAAGTGATCGGGCACTTGAGCGCGGTGAACGGCGTGCTCTACAATCGCCAACGCGCGCTCTTCTACGCCGACCACGACATGAAGCCTGACGAGGCATATGGCGACGCGAAGCGCGAGTATGCGGTGCGGCGTGACATCTACGGCGCGGACGCGGTCGCTTGGACGGCGCTAAAAGCCGGTAGGCTTCCCGAAGCACGGACGGCGATGAGGGACGCTCTACGGCTCGGCACGCTCGACGCCAAGTTGTTCTACCACGCCGGAATGATCGCGCGTGCTTCTGGAGACACGGCCTCCGCTCACGATTTCCTGCAACGTGCATTGCGCCTGAACCCGCAGTTCGATCCTCTGCAATCCCTCATCGCTCGCGGAGCTCTGAAACCCGGAGTGTAGCGCCCCGTCAGGGTCAAAAAGACGCCAACGTCACGGCGCTCGACCACTGCGGCATTCTGCCGCGACTGTTCGTCGGGGCCGCGCAGCGAGACATCTCGATCGAGCTCTTCGGTATGCATCTCCCGACGCCGTTGTTCATGAGCCCGATCGGGGTGATCGGTTTGTGCGCGCAGGATGGTTGACCGGCTGGCGTCCGCGCGACCTGAAATCCGGTTCCTTCCCGCAGTTGCGAGGCCACTGCCTTGCAAATTATTTTTCGGACGACCGCTTCCGTGCGATGCTTGCGCAAAGTCCGGCGGACGATCTGCCGGCGGCGACCATGCAGTGAGCGAGAATCTTCGGTACCCCGCTTACATGGGATCACTTGCCGTCGCTGCGCTCGCTCACGAAGCTCCCGTTGCCCGTGAAAGGGATCGGCCATCCCGAGGACGTTCGGAGAGCCATCGACGGCGGCGTCGACGGAATCTATTGCTCAAACCACGGCGGTCGCCAGGCTAACGGCGGCATCGCTGCGATCGATATGTTGCCCGCGGTCATCGAAGCGGCGGGGAACACGCCCGTGCTCTTCGATTCCGGAGTGCGTACCGGAGTCGATGTCATCAAGGCGTTAGCGATGGGCGCCTCCGCGGTCGGTATCGGGCGCCCGTACGCGTATGGGCTCGCGCTCGGCGGAGTGGACGGCATCGTTCACGTGCTTCGCTGCCTTTTAGCCGAAGCCGACTTGTTCATGGCGGTCAACGGTTTTCGAACACGAGCGGAGCTCCGTCCCGAGCTGCTGCAGCGCGTCGAGCGGTAGGCATCAAATCGTATTGCACGTCGACGATGCGCGCCCGAATATAGGGCCGTTTCCTTCGCACGACCGCGATGGTGACCGCCGCGGCGATCCCGGCAACGAGGCCGGCGACGGCCGTTGCGCCGATCGTCAACCTACGGTTGGTGCTAGCGCGGGAAGCGGCGCTGATGCGAGCGTGCTGTCGGTGGGACAGCCTGAACGCTCTGAGGGTGATGCTTCGGCGCGTGCTGTGTCGTCTCGTGGAAGACGGCCTCCTCCAGCGACTGAACCTCGCGCTGATGCTGCTCGACCGCGTCGTCCGGGGTAAGCGGCGATCCGTTCGGGGGTGTCACGTCATGTTCTTTCATGTCGTACACATCCTAAGCGCGTCGTAAGAAGGGAGGATGAACGACGTACTTCATCGTTGCTCGCGCGGGAGTCGCATCGTCCGAAACGCTCGGGCGAACACTGCCGTGAGGACGACGGTCACCGCCACGAGCAGCGTTAGGCCCGCGCCGACGCTAAGGGGCGTGGCACCGCGTCCGCCGCACAGCGCGCTCGCGCTGCTCGCGAGCCACAACCGCACGCGGTGCAGTGGATCGTCGGGGATCGCCGCAACCTGGCGCGCGGCGCCGAGCACATCGTCGGGGAGCCACGCCGCGCCGTCGATGAAGCGGGCGATTCGACCGGTCGCGTCGATGATGACGGCCGCTTCGCTGTGTACGATCACGCCCGGGCGCGGACGCTCCACCACGATGCCGAGGCGGCCCGCAATGTCGTCGATCGACGCGGCCGGTCCGGTCGCGAACGTCCACACGGCGGGATTCGCCCCGTATGCCGCACCGTACCGCGCCAGCACCTCCGGCGTGTCGTACGCCGGGTCGAGCGTCACCGTCACCAAGCGGATCGGCGTCGCGCGCAGCTCCCGCTGCATCCGCGCGAACTTTGCTGCGACGAGCGGGCACATCGTCGCGTCGCGGCAGCGCGTGTAGATGAACGACACGATCGTCGTGCGGCCGTTCAGGGCCGCGAACGAGAACGGCCGGCCGCGCTGATCGCGCAGCGCGGCCGACGGAACGGCATCACCTTCGCGCAACACCGGTACGAACGGACGAGGTCGTGCAGTCGGCATCGGCATCGTCATAGCGCTCCGTTGCGACACGTGCACGGCGATCGCGGGCGGTGCGTATCCTACCACGTACGCATCCCGGGCGCCAGGTAGGCGTGCGCGTTGATCTGCTGGATCACCGGCCCGGCGTACGCCAAGACGGCAAGTCCCAGCGCCACGGCGCCCCAGCGCCCGAGGTTGTCGAGCACGGGCGGCGTTTCCAGCGCGTCCTCGTTGGTCGACGCGAACTCGAACGTCGGCGGCACGTCGGCGCGCCGGTTCGCCATGTACGTCCCCGTCGCGACGATGATGAACATCAGCACGGAGATCGCGACGATCGTTCCGCCGATGGCGGCCCAGAGCATGTGCGCATGCCACGTCGCGGCGCCTTGCGCTCCGAAGTAGCTCACGTCGGACGTGCGGCGCGGCGATCCGAGCAGCCCCGCCCAGTGCATTGCGATCGACATGATGCTCATGCCGACGAACCACGTATAGACTTGCACGAGCGCCAGCCGCGGTGCGAAGAGCTTGCGTCCCGTCAGCGCGGGCACGAGGCCATACGTCGCGCCGATGAACGTCAAGGCGGCCGGCCCCCCGACGGTGATGTGGAAGTGGCCGACGATCCACATCGTGTTGTGCACCAGCACGTCCATCGAGTACGAGTTGTTGACGATGCCGCCGAACCCGCCGAAGATGAACAGGATCATCGCGAGCGCCGGACCCACGAAGACGGGGTCCTTCCACGGCAGCCACCGCACGATCTTGAAGAACCCGCGCACGCCCGCCTTGCGCGCGGCGATCTCGAACGTTGCGAAGATCGCGAACGCCGTCATGAACGACGGGATCACCACCCCGTAGGTGGTGACCGTGTGCATCCACTTCCAGCCCGCCGAGATGCCCGGGTCGAGATATTGGTGGTGCAGCCCGACCGGCGTCGAGAGCAGCAGCAGCATGATGAACGCGAGCCGCGTCAGCCCGTCGCTGAAGATTCGCCCGCCGAACCGCGCGGGGACCAGCGTGTACCAGATCGCGTACGCGGCCATGATCCAGAAGTACACCAGCGGATGGCCGAAGTACCAGAAAAACATCCGGGTCAAGCCGACGTCGATGCCGCTCGTCCACCCGAGGGACCACGGGATCAGCAGACACATCTCGGCGACGACACCCAGCGTCGCAATGATCCACATGGTCATCGTGCAGGTCGCGATGAAGGCGGGCAGCGGGATCCGCCGGCCGGGACTGTGCGCCTTGAACCACGCGACGTTCAGAAAGATGTCCGCGGCCACGCACCACGTGCCGAGCACGAGAAACGTCGCGCCGAAGTAGAACACCGGGCTCGCTTTGAGCGGCGCGTAGAACGTGTACAGCACGCTCGCGCTCCCGTCGAGGATCGCGACGGTCGCCATCAGCGTCCCCACCAGCATCACGCAGTACCCGATCCAGCCCAGCGTCATCGAGCGAACGCGCGGGATCGTGCGATAGGTGCTGTACGTGAAAAGACCCGTGATGAAAAAAGTGGTGAACACCAGCGCCATCAGCACGCCGTGCGCCGTGAGCGTCCGATAGTAGTCGAACGAGGCAGGCATGACGATCAGGTTCGCGCGCGACAACCCTTGCAGCATGCCGAACACCGCGCCGACGCCCAGCACGAGCGTCGCCGTGTAGACGTGCGTCAGCACGAGCAGGTCGCCGCTCGCGCGCGAGAGCTCGAGCGCTTCGTCCGCGGTGCGGGCTCTGCCGATCGCCGTCACCATCACTTCACCACGACCTTCGCGGCCATGAGGTGGTGGCCGGCACCGCAGTACTCGTTGCAGACCAGCAGGAACGTGCCGCGGTCCTTGAACGTGTGCGACACTTGGCTCACCCAGCCCGGCGTGACCATCGTGTTGACGCCGGTCACCGGGATGCTGAAGCCGTGTTCGACGTCGGCGCTCGTCACGTAGAACGTCACCCGCGCCCCCGCGGGCACTTCGATCGAGGCCGGCGTGAACGAGAATATGCGTGCGACGTAGTATGCCTCGTATGCGCCGTCGGCGACTTTGCGCAGCCCCGGGTGGTCGAACGGCGGCGTCTGCGACACTTTGGTGGGATCGATGCTCTGCACGTGGCTCGGGGGAACGAAGCCGTCCACGACCGCGGCGGTGGTGATGACGCCGAGGAACACGACGAGCATGGCTAGCCCGAACGCCATCCAAATGCGCTCCTGCCGGTGAACGTGCACGTCAC
>JALZBE010000669.1 GCA_030947665.1 Vulcanimicrobiota bacterium
GTTGAGGATCGTCCGCGTACACTTTGTCGCTCGTGACGACGACGACGTTCTCGACGGCGCTCCGGCGCACGGCGTCGAGTACGTGCACCGTCCCCATCACGTTGGTCGCATACGTCTCGACCGGCTCCGCGTAACCGCGCCGCACCAGCGGCTGCGCGGCCAGGTGGAAGACGGTCTGCGGCCGCAGCTCCGCGACCGCCGCGCCGGCGCGCTCCGCATCGCGCACGTCGACCATGCGTTCCTCGACGTCGTTCGCGTACGGCGCGAGCGCCCACAGGCTGGGCGTGGTGTCCGGCGGGAGCGCGAGGCCGGCGACGGCCGCGCCGCGCCGCAGCAGCATCGCGCAGAGCCAGGCGCCCTTGAAGCCCGTGTGCCCGGTCACGAGGACCCGGCGGCCGCGCCAGAAACCGCTCTGTCCGATGGACGTCATCTCGACCTCTCTCGACGGGCTCTGGAAGATCTCCCTGCGCCCCGTGCGTGACGAGCGCGGCTGGTACGTGCGCACGTACGACGCCGCGGCGTTCGCGGCGCTGGGGTTGGTGACGTCATGGCCCGAGCATGGCGAGGCGTTCAACGCGCGCGCCGGGACCGTGCGCGGCCTGCACGTCGTGCGCGCGCCGCACGGTGAGGCGAAGCTGATCCGCTGCACGCGCGGCGCGGTGTACGACGTGCTGGTCGACGTGCGCCCGAACTCGCCGACGCACGGGCAGTGGGAGGCATTTGAGCTGCGCGAAGGCGATCCGACGGCGCTCTACGCGCCGCCGGGGTTCGCACACGGCTATCAGACGCTGCGCGACGGCACGGCGCTGCACTATCTGATTTCGACGCCGTACGATGCCGGCGCCGCGGCCGGATACCGGTACGACAGCGCGCACCTCGCGATCCCGTGGCCGCTGGAGCCCAGCGTCATCTCGCCGCGAGATCGTGCATTGCCGCCGTTCGAGCCGTCACGGGTCGATGCGTAGCGCGGGGATCGCGAGCACGAACCGCCCGCCCCAATCGCGCACGTCCGCGAGCTCGGCGCGGATTTCGGCCTCGACGTTCCACGGAAAGATCACGACGTAGTCGGGCCGGTCAGCGCGGATGCTGTCGGGCGCGACGATCGGCACGCGCACGCCCGGGATGGCATGGCCCTGCTTGTGCGGGCTCTTGTCGGCCACGTACGGTATCAGGTCCGCGCGCACGCCGGCGTAGTTCAGCAGCGTCGTCGCTTTCGCGGCCGCGCCGTAGCCGGCCACTCGCTTTCCGCGCCGTTTCGCGTCGAGCAGAAACGCGACGAAGTCGTCTTTGATCCGCGCGACGCGCGCGCCGAACGCGGCGTACGTCTCGAGCCGCTCGAGCCCGGCTTCGCGCTCCGCCGCGACGATCGCCGCGACGCTCGCGTCGACCGCGCGCGAGCCGCGCGGTGCGACGAACACGCGCAGCGAGCCGCCGTGCGTCGGCAGCTCCGTCACTTCGACGATCTCCAAACCGTGGCGCGCGAACAGCGGGCTGAGCGCGACGAGCGACAGGTAGGAGAAATGCTCGTGGTACACGGTGTCGAACTGCATGCCCGCCATCGTGCGCAGCAGGTGCGGGAACTCGAACGTCGCGAGACCGTCCGGCGCGAGCAGCGCGGCGAACCCGCCGACGAACTCGTTCACATCCGGGACGTGCGCGAGCACGTTGTTCGCCACGATCAGGTGCGCGGAGCCGAACTCCGCCCGCACGCGCTGGCCCAGCGCGACGCCGAAGAACTCGTCGATCGTCGGGATGCCCGCTTCCCGTGCGACGGCGGCGACGTTGCTCGCCGGCTCGATGCCGAGCACCGTGACGCCGCGCGCGACGAAGTTGCGCAGCAGGTACCCGTCGTTGCTCGCCACCTCGACCACGCGTGATCCCGCGCCGATCCCGCGTTCTGCCATCTCGGCGGCGTACGCTTGCGCGTGCGCGAGCCACGTCGTCGAGTACGACGAGAAGTAGCGGTAGTCGCGGAACAATTCCTCGGGCGAGGCGAACACGTCGAGCTGCACGAGCCAGCACGCGTCGCATACGTACGCGTGCAGCGGGTAGAACGTCTCGCCGCGG
>JALZBE010000670.1 GCA_030947665.1 Vulcanimicrobiota bacterium
GCCACGGGCCGTCGTCGAACGCCCGCCGCGCCGCGGCGACGGCGCGGTCGACGTCGGCTGCGCCGCCGTTCGCGACGCGCGCGAACACCTCGCCGGTGGCGGGGTCGACGTCGTCATATGTCTCGCCGCTCGCGGCGTCGGCGTATGCGCCGCCGATCCACATCCGCGCGCTGATCACAAGACGCTGTGCACCGCGATACGTTTCTCCGGGCGCATCGCGGGGACGATGTCGTACAGTTCCGGCAGGCGTTTTTCGATGCGTTCCTGCGCGTCGTCGGGCGCGAGGTACGGCGGGCGCGCGGGCCCCATTTCGATGCCGGTCACGACGGACGCCGTCACCTTCGTCATGCCGAGCGCGCCGAGCGCCGCTTCGCCGCCGCGCGGAAACACGCGGTTGAGCCGGCGCTGGATCTCTTCGGCCAGCGCGATGTCGCCGCGCCGCCACGCGTCGTCGATCGCCACGCACGCCGGCACCGCGAACACGTTGATCTGCCCGCCGCCCGAGCCGAGCAGCCGGCCCGTGAGATACGCACGAAACGTCTGCAAATAGACTGCGCGGTCGCGCAGCGCGTCGGCGACCGCTTCGAGGTGCTGGAGCTCCGTCTCGACTTCTTTCACGCAGACGACGTTGTGGAGCTCGGCGACCTTTTGAAAGAACGCGGGCGACATGTGGAATTTCGACAGGGCGGGGTTGTGATACACGCACACCGGGATGAGATTCGCGTCGGCAATCGTGCGGAAGTGCTCGAACGCTTCGCGCTCGCCGACCTTCCAGTAGTACGGCGCGATCACGACCGCGCAGTCGTAGCCCATCTCCGCGGCGACCGTCGTCCAGCGCATCGCCTGCAGCGTCGTCGCGCCCGACGTCATCGCCGACGCGCTCTTGCCC
This sequence comes from Vulcanimicrobiota bacterium, assembly GCA_030947665.1. Classification (GTDB taxonomy): domain Bacteria; phylum Vulcanimicrobiota; class Vulcanimicrobiia; order Vulcanimicrobiales; family Vulcanimicrobiaceae; genus Vulcanimicrobium. The sequence continues at coordinate 890 of JALZBE010000670.1, forward strand.
GGATGCTTGCGCGTCTGGTCGAGCACGACTTCGAGCACGCGGCGGCGCTCGTCGTCGTCGAGGTGCAGGAACTCGCCGATCGAGCCGGTCGCGACCACGCCGGTCGCGCCGTGCGCGAAGCACCAGTCGATCTGCGCGCGCAGGGCGCCTTCGTCGACCGCGTAGCTGCGGTCCATCGGCGTGACGATGAGCCCGATCACGTCTTTGAAGCGGTCACGGTAGCGCTCGATCTGCATATGGGGTGCTCTGCGCCGAACGCTTATGGTACCCTCTGGGCATGGGATACCGCTTCCCGGCGCCGGCGCTCATCGCCGTGCCGGCGATCGTGGTCTTGGCCGGGCTGTTCGCGGCGCCGCTCGGCGCGGGCGCCGCAAGCACCACCGGGCCGGGCCGTCCGCTAAGGTCGCTGAGCTTCGAGGTCGACGTGCACGTCTTGGCGCTGCGCGAGACACCCGGCGAGGGTATTCGCGGTACCCGCCCGGCGGTGCCCGTCAAGGGCCGGATGGTCAACGGCCGGCCCGGCGGTGCGACCGGCAACGGCGACCGGACGCAAGGCGCGGCCGTCTCCGCGAAAGGATCGATCGGCGTTGACGTGGTCGCCGCGACGGAGGACGCCGGCTTGGTGGTCGACGTCTCGGAATCCGCGCTCGAACGGACGCGCCCCAAAGTGCGTATCGTGATCGGCCCCGACGGCGCGACGTTCTACGATCCGAAGAACGCGGAGAACCTGACCGAGGAAGAGATCACGCTCGTGCGCTGGCTGGCGCGCGGTTTCTACGGCGATCATCCGACCGAGCCCGGCACGACCTGGACGGTCGACCAGAGCGCGAACGGGCACGTCGACGTCGAGCGCTATCGCGTCGTCGCGCGCGACGCGCACCAGGTCACGCTCGACTACGCCTTGGAGGAGAAGGTCGGCGGCGCGACCGGCTACGCCGGGACGCGCGGCGGTTCGCTCATCTACGACACGGCGATGATCGTCCCGGTGAAAGCGACGTTCCAGACCGAATCCCGGCGGCAGGTCGGCGCCGCGTACGAGACGATCCGAACGTCGGTCACGCTGACGCTGACGACCGACACCTTCGCGAAGCGCTGAACGGTGATGCGAGATCGCTTGACCGCAGTGTTGCTCGCGGCCGTGGTCCTTGCGGCGCCGGTCGCCGCGCTCGCCGCGGG
>JALZBE010000671.1 GCA_030947665.1 Vulcanimicrobiota bacterium
GCGCCACGCCGCCTTCGCGCGCCGCGAGCGCGTCGACGAGCCGGTTCGGCAGCGGGACCCCGTCCGCATCGACGCCATCGATCCCGCACAGGCGCGCGACGGCGCGCTCGACGCTGACCGTCGAGTGGCGGGCGATAAAGTCTTCGACGGGGTCGACGATCGCGCCGGCGAGGCGGCGCGCCCGCGTGACGCTGTCGAGATCGATGCGCAATTGCATGGGACGCCCCGGTGGTTCCGGGCCCGGGGCCGGCATTCCGCCGGAGAAACGTTCGGCGCCGGCGGCCCGACGCTCGGCGCGCCTTAATAGATCGAGCGAAATGCTCGCTGGGACGCGTGCGTTTCCTCGAGCACGCTCATCCACGCGATGTTGTACCAGCGCGGATTCGCAAGCCACCCGACGTCGTCGAGCGGGAGCTTTTGCAGCATGACGTCGATCGACTCCAGCACGGTGACGGCCGGCGTGAAGCCCAGCCGCTGCGTCAGCTTGAGGTTCGACATGCGATAGTCGCGCACGAACGCGGGCGGCGGCGCTTCCTCAAGGGTCACGTTGCGGCCGTGTAGCGACAGCGAGCCGGCGACGAGCATCGCGAGCTGGCGCACCTGATAATTCTCTTGCATGACGTTGTAGATCTCGCCGCGCAGCGCGTCGACCGGCGCCGCGAGGCAGGCAACGTGCGCGCGCGCGACGTCGCTCACGTCGACGAGCGGGCGCCACTGCCAGCCGCCGCCGTGCAGGTACAGCTTGCCGGCCGACACGGCGTCCTTGAGAAACGTGTTGACGACGAGATCGAAGCGCATCCGCGCCGACCAGCCGTACACCGTCCCCTGGCGCAAGATCACCGGCGCGAACCGCTCGCCGGCCAGTCGCAGCAGCGCGTCCTCGGCATACTTTTTGGAGATCGAGTATGCGCCGCGCGGCTGCACCGGGGTTTGCTCGTCGAACATCCCGGGTCCGATGCCGTCGTAGAGCGACGCGGATGAACCGAACACGAAGCGCTGGATCCCGCGGCGTTCGCACGCGGCGGCAAGCTGCTCCGTCGCGACGGCGTTCATCTGCCAGTTCGCGTCGGGATTGTACTCCGCCGTCGGGTCGTTCGAAAGCCCCGCGAGGTGCGAGACGCCGTCGATGCCGTCGAGCCACGTTTCGTCGAGCTCGCGCACGTCGCCGGCGGCGTACGTCAGCCGTCCGTCGCTGCGCTCCACGAGCGCGCGCAGCGGTCCGTCGCCGAAGAAGAATCGGTCGACCACGCGCACCGAGTCGCCGAGCTCGAGCAGCTGGCGGCAGAGCTCCAAACCGATGTATCCGGCACCGCCGGTGACCAGGACGTGCATCCGCGGGCCGCTATGCCGGCGTCGTGCTCAGCCGAACCCGCCGCGCGGCGAGAAACTCGTCGAGCGCATCGGGCCACGGCGGCAGCGGCGCGATGCCGGCGGCGGCGAACGTCGTGTTCTCCAGCGGCGAGTACATCGGGCGCCGCGTGCGGTTGTTCAGCGCGGCGTTCGCGACCGGCTCCAGGGGTGCGGCGGCGAGACCGCTTTTCGCGAACGCCGTGCGCACGAACTCGTGCCACGAGCAGGCGCCCGCGTTCGTCACGTGATGCGTCCCGAAGGCCTCGGCGTCGACGAGGTCGCGCACGGCGCGCGCGACGTGCGGCGCGTACGACGGCGAGAACACCATGTCGGCGACCATTCGGGTGGGCTCACCGCGCTCCGCTTGGCGCAGCACTTTCTCGATCAGCGTATAGCCTTTGCTCGACGTACCCGTCGTGCCGAACACGCCGCTCGTGCGCACGATCAGGTGCTGCGAACCGTGGCGGCGCGTGAGGAACTCGCCGGCCGCCTTCGACGCGCCGTACGCCGTCAGCGGGTTGACCGCGTCGTCCTCGCGATACGCGCGGCCGAGCGTCCCGTCGAAGACGTAGTCGGTGCTCATCGTCACGAAGACGATCCCGCGCGACGCGCATTCCGCCGCCACGGAGTCGACCGCGAGCGCGTTCACCGCGAACGCGCGCTCCGGTTCGCGCTCGCACGTGTCGACGTGGTGAAACGCGGCGCAGTTGATCAG
>JALZBE010000672.1 GCA_030947665.1 Vulcanimicrobiota bacterium
TCGTCAGGCTGCGACGTTCCACGTCGTCGGCCGCCGTCGCCGCGTTCTCGAGTGCCGTGATCGTGACGGCGCGCAAGGCGACTGCGTCCTGCAGCGTTTTGAGCGGGAAGGTGTGTTCGTCCGCGCCGGGTACGCCGTGCGTGGAATTCTCCGCGCCGAGTGCGACCACGAGTTGATCGTACGGAAGCGTCGCGGTGCTCTCTCCGCGGGGCCGCCGGACGGAAACGGTCCCCGCATCGAAGTCCACGCCGGTGACGTTGCCGAGTTCGAACGCGCTCTTGTGGAGGATCGCCCGCAGCGGCGGCGCGATGTGCCGGGGTTCGATCGATCCGCTCGCAACTTCCGGCAGCATCGGCGTGAAGAGCATGTAGTTCTCGCGGTTGACGACCGTCACCGCGATCTCGTCGCGACGCGAAAACCGCTCGAGATGGCGTGCGACGTTCATTCCGGCGAACCCCGCCCCGAGAATTACGACTCGTTTGGGCACGAACGTGCCTCCACGGACCCCGGCATCACCGCGAGGACGGCGGCGAGATCGTCGGCGTCGGCGAGTACGTCGAACTCCAGATCGTAGCTGCGCGATTCTCCGGCCTCCAAGAAGGGCAGCGTACCACGTCGTCCCGCCTCGACCCGGCCTTCGATCGTGGGACAGTTCGCCGGCTCCATCCCCATCACGTACGTACCGTGGGCGAGCATACGCCACGTGAAAAAGCCCGGCAGTTGGCGCGGATCGAACCGGATCGCAAGTCCGAGACCGCGGCCCGCCCGCAATGCCGGATTCCAGAGCACCGCGGCCGCCCGGCCGTCGGCGCAGGCGATCGGCTCGTGGATGAACACCTGTTCTTTGAAACCGGCCTGCGGTGGTCCGCCGCGATCCCAAGCGCCCAAGCCGCGGGCGGCTTCGGCGTCGCGCGCTTTGACGGCGGCGTGCGACACGTAGAGGCGCGCGTCGTCGTCGAGGATCGGAAAACCGCCGTTGCAGTGATACAGAATCATGTGCGGACGCGGCGTCCCGGCCTCGTTCGTGACTTCGTCGTGAAGCACGAGCCGTTTGCCGCCTACGAATGCGCGGAGGCGGCGTTCGAGCCGAAAGTTCTCCCCGAAGACGCGCGACTCGCGCATCGTACCGGCGACGTCGAGAACGCACGTGCTCTCGTCGAGCCAGGTCGTCGCGCAACGTACCGATTCGGCGGGCGTCGCGTCGATGCGTCCGTGCAGCCCGAACGTTCCCCACTCGTCGGTGCCTGCGGGCCCGAAGTTTCCGAGGCCGCACGTCGTGAACAGGCCGCCCGCGAACGTGCGCAAAAAGCCGTCGCCGGCGAGTTCGGAAAAGGCCGCCGGCGCGATGTCGTTGCACGAGCTCCAACACAGCGGCACGTCGTCGTAATATGCCGACGCGACGTCGAGCGCGCGATCCGCCACGGCCACGAACGAGAGGCCGCCGCCCGTACGGACCGTCAACTCCCGAACGCCGCGCGCCCTGCCGTCAGTTCGTTCCGAAGGTGTTATGCCGGCGAGAGCGTCGAAACGGCCGGCGCGGGCGGCCAGTTCGTCGCGGGTGTACGCCTGCCCAAAGATTTGCGGCACGGCAGGCTTATGCCGCCGGGGCGGCAGCCGCGTCGCGAGATCCCGGTTGTCGCGCCTCAGCGATGATCGCCACCGTCTTTGTGCCCTGGGAACATTCCCGCGAGGACGCTCTTGGCGGAGTCGATCATGATGCCGATCTCGTTCGGGTCGCCCTTCGCAAGCGCCGACGTCAAGTTTCTCGCTTGGGCGAAGCTGATGTGCGGCGGAATGATGGAGATGTTCGGGTCGACCCACGCTTCGAACACGGCCGGACGGTCGGCCGAGAGCACGCGATCCCAGGCGGCGCCGACATCCTCGCGCTTGTCGACGCGCACGCCGACGAAACCGAGCATCTCCGCGTACTTCGCATACGGAAAATCGGGCAGGTCTTGCGATGCGTCGAACTTCGGATCGCCCGACTCGATGCGCATCTCCCATGTCACCTGATTGAGATCGCGATTGTTCAACACGAGAATGACGATTCGCGGATCGCTC
>JALZBE010000217.1 GCA_030947665.1 Vulcanimicrobiota bacterium
ATATTCCCGAACGGAACGAGGAGAACGGCAGTTCCCTTTGCCGTGTAGAGAAAGCCGTAGTTCGTGGTGGCGAACTTGCGCCCGTACGTATCGGCGTTCAGAGACGGGAAGAGACTGAAGATTTCGCCGTACGTGAAGTAAACGAGCGCCGAGAAGAGGACGAACAGGTACGGGTTCGCGGCGACTTTGATGAACATCAAGACGATGAGCGCCTGTCCGCCGAAAGCGAAGAACATCGTGTTCTCGCGCCCGATTCGATCGGAGAGCCAACCAAACGCAGGCCGTGCCAAACCGTTGAGAACGCGATCCATCACGAGCGCCCACTGCAGCGCCGGCAGCATGATGAACATGATCGTGACTGGGAACTCGTCGACCGCGTAATCCCTTGCGATGGGGCCGAGTTGTGCCGTCGCCATGTTCCCGCCGATCGCCACGCACAGCATCGCGGCGTACATGATATAGAACAGCGGCGTCCGGAGCATCTCTTGCGGCTTGAAATTACGCGACGTCTGCTTGAGCGCCGCCGATGCGACCACCTCGGGAACTTCGCCCGGACGCGGTGCGCGAAGCAGGAAGCCGATGATGAAGACGATGATGCCCTGCGCGATCCCGAAGACCAGGAACGTGTGCTGGTATCCGGTGTCCTTGATCATGTGAGCAATGGGGACGATCGTGACCGCGGATCCGGCGCCGAATCCGGCGGCAGTGAGCCCCGCAGCCAGACCACGGCGATCGGGGAACCACTTCAGAGCCTGGCCGACCGTGCATCCGTACACGATGCCGGCGCCGATACCGCCGATCACCGCTCCGACGTAAAACGTCCAGACGGACCCCGCAAATGCGTACATCACCCACGAGATCCCGACGAGCACGCCGCCGAGTACCGTGATTCGGCTCGGACCGAACCGATCGATGATGTACCCCTCGACCGGCACCAACCACGTCTCGACGAAGACGAACGTCGTGAACGCGACCTGGATCGACGCTCTCGACCAGCCGGTATGGTCTGTAATCGGGTTTACGAACAGCGTCCAGCCATACTGCAAGTTTGCGATGCATACCATCGCCAGAATGCCGATGAGCAGCTGGACCCAGCGGTTCCTGAGCCCTCTGCCGGGTGTTATGGGCATCGAAGCGGTCATCGAATCCCCTCAATGGGCGGGCGGGGTGCTACGGTGTGGTAAGGCCGCGACTGTGCGGAGGAATGTTCTTCCGTTCCGCCGCTCCGCGCCGACGCGGAACGGCAGGTGCCGGACTACAGCAATCCGGCGCCGCGTGCCCAGCGGTATTTCGCGCCGAGCGCGGCGACCATCGTCTCCGTGTTGTACGGATATGCCGGGATGCCGTGGTCGAACAGATACTCGCTGGCTTCTTCGACCTCGACGTCGCCGGCGAGCGACGCCACGACCGGCTTGTCGATACCGCGCGCGCGGAACTCCTCGACCACTTCGGCGGTAAGCCGCGCGAAGACCATCGGCGGCGTCACGATGGTATGCCAGTAGCCGAGGATGAGCGCATGGATGCGGTCATCCTCGAGCCCGAGCCGAATCGTGTTCTGATACGTCTTGGGCGGTTCGCCGCCCGTGATGTCGACGGGGTTGCCCGACGCACCGAATGGCGGGATGAATTTCTTGAACGCTTCGTCGAGATCCGGCGGGAACTTCATCAGCGTCAGGCCGGCGTCGACGACCGCGTCCGAGAGCAGCACGCCCGATCCGCCCGCGCCCGTGATGATGACGACGTTCTCGCCCTTGGGCGTCGGGAGCACGGGGATCGCACGCGCGAACTGCAGCATCTCGTTGAGGCCGCGCGCGCGGATCACGCCGCTCTGGCGCAGCACGTCGTCGTATACCTTGTCGTCGCCGGCGAGCGCGCCGGTGTGCGAGCTGGCCGCTTTCGCGCCGAGCGCCGTGCGCCCGGCCTTGAGCACGATCACCGGCTTCTTCTTCGCCACGCGCTTCGCGACGTCGGCAAACGAGCGGCCGTCCTTGAGATCCTCCATGTGCATCGCGATCGCCTTGGTGGCGTCGTCCTGCTCGAAGAACGTCAGCAGATCGTCTTCGTCGATGTCGGACTTGTTGCCCAGCCCGACGATCGCGGAGACGCCCATCTTCGCCGAGCGGCTGAAGCCGATGATCGCCATGCCCACGCCGCCGCTCTGCGAGGAGAGCGCCACGCTGCCCTTTACGTCGTACGGCGTGCAGAACGTCGCGCACAGATTCTTGGGCGTGTAATAGAATCCGTAGATGTTCGGTCCCATCAAGCGCACGTTGTACTTGCGCCCGATCGCCTGAATCTCGCGCTGGCCTTCTTCGTTGCCCGTCTCGGCGAAACCGGACGGGATGAGCACCGCGCCGGGGACCTCTTTCTCGCCGCACTCCACGAGCGCGGCGGCGACGAACTTGGCCGGGATCGCGAACACCGCGACGTCGACCGTGCCTGGGATGTCCTTGACCGACGGGTATGCTTTGTAGCCGAGAATCTCGTCGGCTTTGGGGTTGATCGGATAGATCTTACCCTGATAGCCTCCGTTGACGAGGTTCTTCATCACGGAGTTGCCGATCTTGCCTTCTTCGCTCGACGCGCCGATCACGGCCACCGAGTCCGGGCGCATGATGCGGTTCATCGCGCGCACGATTTCGTCTTGCGCTGGACGATGACGCTGCTCGGGCGGATCGAACTCGACCAGGATCCGCACGTCGACCGCGGTGGCGCCGCTGGGCGTGGCGAACACCGGGTTGAGATCGACTTCGCTGATCTCCGGGAAATCGTCCACCAGCTGCGACACCGCTTCGATGATCGACGCGAGCGCGTCGCGGTCGACCGGCTCGGCGCCGCGAACGCCTTTGAGCATCTCCGCCGCTTGGATGCCGTCGAGCATCGAGAGCGCGTCCTCGCGCGACGCCGGCGCGAGCCGGAACGTGACGTCCTTGAGCACTTCGACCAACACGCCGCCCAGCCCGAATGCGACGAGCTTGCCGAAGCTCGGATCGGTGACGGCGCCGACGATCACTTCTTGCGCGCCGGTCGGCAGCATCTGCTGCACCTGCACGCCGCTGATGTTCGCGTCGGCTTGGTACTTCTTCGCGTTGGCGACGATGGTGTCGTAGCCGCTCCGCACACCCGCGGCGTCCGCGACGCCGACCAGCACGCCGCCGGCTTCGGTCTTGTGCAAGATGTCGGGCGAGACGATCTTCAGGACGACCGGAAAGCCGATTTTTTGCGCGAGCTGCGCCGCATCGTCGGCCGATGTGGCGAGTCCCTCCTGCGGGACCGGCAAGCCGTACGCGTCGGCGACTTCTTTGGCCTCCGGCGCGCTCAGCGAATTGCGGTTCTCTTTTTTGACGCGGTCGAGGACCGCACGCACCGCGGCTTTGTCGCGGGTCTGACGCTCGAGCAGCATGTTGCCTTTCGTTCTCCTACAGGACGCCGGCGGCGTGAAGCTCGCGCGCGTTCTTGCCGTCCCAGCCGATCTCTTCGAGGATTTCTTCGTTGTGTTCGCCGAGCAGCGGCGAGCTGGTGATTTCCACGGGCGTGTCGGAGAGCACGAGCGGGCAGCCGACGGTCTTGAACGTGCCGCGTTCCGGATGCGTGACTTCGCTGATCATCCCCCGCGCCGCCAGCGATTCGTCTTCGATCAAATCCTTGGTGCTCAGGATGGGACCGCACGGAACGTCGATCGAGTTGAGCTTCTCGAGCACCTCGAACTTGGTGAAGCCCTTCGTCCATTCCTCGATCACGGCGAACACGTCGTCGAGGTGCGGCAGCCGTGCCGCAGGCGTGGCGAACTTCGGATCGTCGACCAGCTCGGGACGGCCGATGAGCTTCGCGAGCGGCGCCCACACCGGCGGCTGGATGATCACGTACACGTAATCGTTCTCGCCGCCGGGCGCGCACTTGAGCGCCTGGCCCGGTTGGCCGCCGCCGGACGCATTGCCCGAGCGCGGCACGTAGTCGGAGAACGTCTCGTTCGGATACTCGCGCAACGGGCCGTGCGCGAGGCGCTGCTGGTCGCGGATCTTCACGCGCACCAAATTGAGTACCGCGTCCTGCATCGCGACCGAGACGCGCTGACCGCGACCGGTGTGCGTGCGCTGGTACAGCGCCGCGAGGATCGCCGCGACCATGTGGATGCCGCTGCCCGAGTCGCCGATCTGCGGACCCGAACTCGTCGGCGGCCCTTCGGGCCAGCCGGTCGTGCTCATGCCGCCGCCCATCGCCTGCGCGACCGTTTCGTACGCTTTGAAATCCTCGAACTTGCCGGGCCCGAAGCCTTTGATCGACGCGTACGAGATGCGCGGGTTGATCTCGCGGATCTTGTCCCAGGTGAAGCCTTGGCGGTCGAGCACGCCGGGACCAAAGTTCTCCACCAGCACGTCGCAGTGCTCGATAAGCTTGGAGAAGATCGCTTTGCCGTCGGGAGTTTTCGTGTTGAGCGTGATGCTGCGCTTGTTGCAGTTGAGCATCGTGAAGTACAGGCTGTCGACGTCGGGGATGTCTTGCAGTTGGCCGCGCGTGATGTCGCCGCGGCCCGGCAGCTCCACCTTGATGACGTCGGCGCCGAGCCACGCGAGGATCTGCGTGCACGACGGCCCGGCCTGGACGTGCGTCATGTCCAGCACCTTGATGCCATCGAGCGCTTTGCGGACGGGCTGACCGTCGGGTGCGTCGTGCGAGGAGACGCCGTTGGTGCTCATCGAGCGGCGCTCACTTGTCCATCGTCGGGTTCATCGTGCAGGGTGGCCATGGGCGTCTCCCGTGAGGGTGCTCGCGGTGGAAGGCGGTCGCGGAGTTTCAGAGGTCGTGGTCGTTGGCGTCGACGTGTGCGGCAAGCGCGAGCGCGTGATCGCGAACCAAGCGCTCGGCAAGGTCCGCATCTCGCGTCTCGAGCGCTTCGATGATGTGCATGTGATCGACTATGGATCGGGTGAAACGCTCGTTCTCCCCGATCGTTCGATGCCGTATCGACCGGACGTGGATCATGATCCCGTCGGCGGTGCGCCGGAGCGTCTCGCAGCCGCAGAGCTCGATGATGCGCTGGTGGAAGCGGAGGTTGGCGTCCGAGTATTCGTCGAGGTTCGCGGCGATGCGGTGGCCGTCGAACGTCGCGAAGATCTCGCGCAAGGAGGCGATCGCTCCGGCACTCGCTTGGAGCGCGACGAGCCTCGCTGCCATACTTTCGAGCGCGGCCCACACGGTGATGATCTCCAGCAGTTCTGCCTTGCTCTTGCGCGCGATGACGTACCCGCGCCGAGGGAAGCTGACCACCAGCTCCTCGTGCTCCAGGCGGACGAGAGCCTCGCGGACCGGTGTACGGCTCACGCCCAGCTGCGTGGCCAGCTCGCGCTCGTCGAGGCGCAAGCTCGATTCGTCGATCTCATACAGGTTCGTCGCCGTGATCGCCGCGCGGATGGCCTCGTAGACGCGCACCGAGATGCTGGCGTCGGAGCGGATGGAGACGAGGCCTAGCGCGGCCATTGCCGCGTCGTTTTCATTTCTGGCATGCAATATACCAAGGCGCGGATTGCCGCCAGGGAACCGATTTCCTCCCGCCGCGCATACTGGGGAGGCGCCCGGCCACACCGTCGCGGAGAAACGCAGCGATGTGCGTCGCTGACGGCCGCGCGGCTCTCTTTACCCGACCCGGCTTCCTCGCGGTCGCGGCCGGCGCTGCGGCGCCGCTGCTCGCCGGTGCCGCCG
>JALZBE010000218.1 GCA_030947665.1 Vulcanimicrobiota bacterium
CCGCACAAGCGGTCGACGCCGAAGCCGCCGGGGACGACGAGCACGTCGGCGGTCGTGACCTCGTCGAGCGACGCCTCGACGGTGAGCGTGAGGCGCGTGCGAGGGTCGCGCACCGTTCCGCGCTCGCGACCAGCGAGCACGATCTCAGCACCCGGTGCGCGCGCGAGCACTTCGAGCGGGCCGACGATGTCGAGCGGCGTGAGATCGTCGAAGAGCAACGCGGCGATCAGCATGGGGGCGTTCTTTCAGCCGGCGGCGAGCTTGGACGTGAGGCGCGCTTTGACCGCGGGCCATTCGGTGTCGACGATCGAGAAGTACACGGAGTCGCGGACGCGCCCGGACGCCGTGAGCATGTGCTTGCGAAAGATACCCTCTTCGACCGCGCCGATCCGGGCGAGCGCGGCGCGCGATCTCGTGTTGAGCGCATCGGTCTTGAATTCGACGCGCATCGCCCCGAGCGCCTCGAACGCGTGTGCGAGCAGCAGCAGCTTCGTCTCCGTGTTGGCGGCCGTGCGCTGATGCGCAGCGGCGTACCACGTCCAGCCGATCTCGAGCCGGCGATCGGCCGGCGCGATGTTGCCGTAGCGGGTGCTGCCGATGACCTCGTCGCGAAGTTGGTCGACGACCGCGAACGGCAACGAGATACCGCGGCGCTGCTCGTCGAGCGCGGTATTCACGTACGCGCGCAGGTCGCCAGCGGTCGCTAGGGTGGAGATGCCCCAGCGCCACAGTTCGGGATCCAACCCGACACACGCGAGCGCGCCGACATGCTCGATGGCCAGCGGCACGAGGCGCACGTGCTTTCCGACGAGAGTGACGGGCTCAACGGTCATCGATGAGTCTTCGACAGAGCGGACGGGCGATGACTAGTACGATCGGTCCTATTGTCGGCGACCGTGGCAGGAGGCACCTGGGCCGATCAGCGCGTCGAGCTTACTGCGGGCTTATCGCGCCGTCGCCGGGCCACTTCGTGTCGCCCACGCGTTTGAGGTTCATCTCGAAGAAGCGCACGGGGTCTTTGCCGGGCGCAACGCGGTCGCCGACCTCGCGCCAGGTGCCGTTGCGGATCGTCACCGTGTAACGAATCGTCGTCGGGCCTGTCGGGATCTGCCACACGTAGCCGTCCGGTGTCGCCGTCAACGGGAAGTCGCCGGCGTATCCCAGCGCGTACGACCGCAGCGTGTACGTTTGCTGATTCGGCTGATACGAGATCACGCCGAACGCGTTGAACCCGATCGTGCCGTCCGCGTTGTAGCCGCGGCCTTCGATCACTTTCACGGTTCCGTCCAGGAACGGGCCGATGCGCTCGGTCTGCGTGACATCGTGGCGAACTCCCGATGGGAGGATCGTCGATGCCGGTCCGCGCCACACGCCGTCCATGTTCGCAAGACGGGTCATTGCTTCGCGCTGCGCGACGATCAAGGCCGCGCTGTCCGGCTGCGCCTGCGCCGATGCGGCGGTCGGGCTCAACGCCACCGCGCCTAGCACTGCGAGCACGACGAGGGTGCGAACGGATCCGAGCATCTGTCGTTGTTTCCTTAGTGCGGCGAGACGATGAGGGAGAGAAAACCGAGAACGATCGCAGCGGCGGACAGCTCGAAGGCGATCCTCTGGCGGTAGATTTTGAGGTCGCGAATGTACGCGAGACTCAGCACTTCGAACGACAGGTGCAGGTTCACGGCTTCGGGAGCAGTCGGAACCGCCGCGGCGTAATCCTCGATCGAGCGGGACGACAGCGGCGTGTCGCGCGTGACGAGCGCGTCGATCACGCCGAGCCGAAATTGGCCGCCCGCATAAAAGATGTCATCGGGCGGGGTCTCCGCGCGGACGTGCTTCGAAGCATTTCCGACACCGGTCAGCGCGCGAATCGCTACCAGCGCTGCGGTCACCCACGCGAGAAAGGCCAAGGCGCCCAGAACGTTCGCAGGCGTGAGCGCTGCTCCATGGGCGTGAACGTCGTGGAGGGCCGTCTGTACGATCGGCAGCGGTATCGCGAGCACGGCGAGCAGGATGCCGACCTTGGTGTCGATCGCGCGGATCGTCCCTTGAATGTCCTTGACGGCCTCGATCAAGAACGCGAACGCCCGCGTTTCCGCCGCGCCGCGCTCGATTGCCGCGAGAACCCGCGTTACGTCCGGTGATGGCACCGTCATGCGCGGGCGTTTTCCGCTCGCGAGGAGGCGGCCTGCCGCTCGCGTGCGACCGAACGATCGTGCTCTGTTGCTAGGGTAGGGAGGCAGGCTCGGGAAGCGCGAGGTGAAATGCTCTCGACAGGCGGGTGGCGACCCGGGGGTTTGCGCTCCTCGACCCAAGCTGCTGGAGCCGAGACGATCGAGCAAGTTGATCTCACGTTAGCCGCAGAGGGCCATACCTGGCTCTCGAACGGCGCTCGCAAGCGAACGTTGAGCGCGCGGCTCATCATGCGCGTGCTTCCGCTCGCGGAGCGTTTCAACCGCATGTTTTCCGCGGTCGACAATACGCCGGTCTTCGACAACGCCGACTTCCCGTGGGTGCCGGCGCTCGAGCGTGAATGGCGGACGATTCGCGCCGAGCTCGATCACGTCATCGCGCGCAAGAACGAGCTTCCCGGCTTTCAGGACATCCTGCCGGACGTCGCGTTGATCAGCCGCGACCGCGGTTGGAAGTCGTTCATGCTCGCGGGGATGGGTGCCAGATCGAAGCGCAACACCGCGCTGTGTCCCCAGACCTGGCGCATCGTTCAGGCCATCCCGGGCCTTTCGATGGCGATGTTTTCGATCTTCGAGCCGGGGAAGCGGCTATGGCCGCATCGCGGACCGTACAACGGTGTCCTGCGGCTGCATCTCGGCCTCATCGTGCCCAACGCGAGCGAAGCGGTTGCGATCCGCGTCGGGCCGCACGTGCGCCATTGGGAAGAGGGCAAGGTCCTCATCTTCGACGACTCGTACGAGCACGAAGCTTGGAACAACAGCGATCACTTGCGCGTCGTGCTCTTCGTGGACTTCGCGCGGCCGCTGAAATTTCCGGCGAACGCGGTCAACACGCTGCTCCTCAAGCTCGCGGCGCTGTCGGCGTTCGTTCGCGAAGGCCGCAAGAACCAACGGCAGTGGGAGCGCGAGTTCTACGGGATCGAACGCGCCGCCGGTTAGGACGCTTTCCGCAGCACGAAGCTCAGGTACGTGCGTTCACCCGAAGCGAAGGACGCGTACAGCTTTGAATCGCGCGTGCCCGCGAACTCGCGTGCGAACGTTCGCAGCGGCGCCGGGCACAACCGCAGCACGGCTTCCTCGCGGCGCGCGCCGTCGATCTCCAGCGCGCGAACGACGTTCGGCGTGATGTCCTCCTCGAGCGTGCATGCGAACAGCGAAGCACGCAAGCTCTCTCGCAGCGCATCCGGCTCGTTCCCGCTGGGAAAGCATGCCATCAAGAAGGTTCCGCCCGGCTTGAGCACGCGGTAGACTTCCGCCAAGAAGAGCCCGAGATCGTGGTAGTGATGCGAGGACTCGACGTTGAGCGCGACGTCGAACGTGCCGTCGCCGAACGGCATCGCGTGCGCATCGCCGGCCATGAACTCGAGGTTTGGCTGCTCGCGGTAGAACCGCCGGTCGAACGCGATTGACGTCGTGTTGATGTCGAGCCCGACGTACCGCCGCGGCTCGAACGCGCGGGCCACGTACGACGCACCGCCTCCGCGCCCGCAGCCGATCTCGAGCAGATCTTTCGCTTGAACGGGGACCTGGGCGGCGACGTGGTGGTAGAGCTGAATCGCGTACCGGTCCCGTTCGAGCGACGCATCGAGGTCGATGTTCGTGCCGTCGAGCTCCGCGAAGCCGTAATTCATCAGCCGCGCTTCGCCGTTCTTATCGAGTTTGTTGACCAGCGAGTACCACGCGTTCGTGAACAGCCGCCCGGCGATCGGGGAATAGAAAAACCGCGTGCTCGCCTTCTGGATGATGTTCGTCATAGCAGCGCCGCTTGCGCGACGGCGTGATCCTCGCCCCACGAGCGGCCTTCGTGCATGAGCTGCGCGAAACGGCTTTCGCCGAGCGCGTCACGCAGCGCGGAGACGACCGTGTAGTATTCTTCCTGGTCGATCAAGTCGCGCTGCGCTTCCAACGCAGCCAGGCGCGCATCCACGTACCCGGCCAGCCCGGCGGCGCGCTCGCGATCGTCGCGCGCTCGTTGCGCATCGTCGCCCGCGCGCAGCGCCGCGATGGCCGCCAGGTGCTGCAGCGTGAACGCGAAGGACACCTCACGACGCGACTCGCGCAGCGGCGCGAGCGCATCGCGCGCGTAGGACAGCGCCTCGTCGTAGCGGCCGAGCGCCACGAGATATGCCGCGATCGAGGACTCGGTCGACGCGACGTTCGGCCTGTCTTTTCCGGCGCTGTAGGCGGCGAGCGCATCGCCGGCGAGCCGTAACGCCGTGACCGTGTCGCCGCCGCGAAACTCCGCCTCGGCGCGGCTGAGCGAGCTGGTCGCGGCGAGTTGCCAGTGGTCGGTCTCCGTTGCGATCGCGACCGTTTCGTCGAACAACACCCGGCCGCCGGCGAGGTCGCCCGAAAGATAGCGCGCGAGCGCGAGCGATTCCAGCACCCAGCCCGTGAACTTGCGCGCGCCGATCGCGCGCACGATCGTAAGCGCCTCGAGCAACAGCGGCTCGCCCTCCGAGACGCGGCCCATCAGGAGCAGCGCGTTTCCCGCGATTCGCAGTGCTTGGGCCGTGCGCAGCGGCTCGGTGCCGAGCTCGCGAAGACGCACCAGCGCGCGTCGCGCGGCGGCGTAGCTGGACTTGTGCTGCTGGAACCGCCAATCGATGAACGCTTGAATGAGGTCGAGCCTGGCGGCGACGACCGGCGGCGTGTCGGCATCGACGGTCTCTTGCGCGGCCCTGACCCAGCGCCGCGCCTCGGCCAAAAGACGCGCGAACGTTATGCCTGATAACGCCGCCAGCTCTTGCCCGATGCGCAGGTCGCCGCGGGACTCGAGCGCCCAGTCCAACGCTGCTCGCCAGTTCTCCAAATTTGGTTCGACGAGCGCCAACCACTCCTGGGCGGGCGTGCTGTGCCAGAGCCGTTCGAATTTTCGTTCCAGGTCGAGATATGCGAGCGCGTGCGCGCGTGCGATCGCGTCGTACTCCCCGGAATGCTCGAGTTTCTCGCGCGCGTATTGCCGCGTCGACTCCAAGAGCGAGTAACACGTCCCGCTGTTGCCAGTGTCCGCTTGCACGAGCGACTTCGCGACGAGCGAGCTGAGCAGGTCGAGCACGGCGAGGTCGTCGATGACCTCGTCGACGCACACCGCGGTCGCGATGTCCAGCGTGAATCCGCCTACGAAGATGGAAAGCCGCCGGAAGAGCGTCTGCTCCTGGTCCGACAGCAGGTCGTAGCTCCAGTCGATCAGCGCACGCATCGTCTGCTGGCGCGGCAGCGCGCTGCGGTCGCCGCCGGTGAGCACGCGGAAACGCTCGTCGAGCAGTTCCATGAGCTGCTGCGGCGACAGGATTTTGACGCGCGCGGCGGCGAGCTCGATCGCGAGCGGTATGCCGTCGAGCCGCCGGACGATCTCCGCGACGTACGGCGCGTTGTCGTCGGTCAGCGCGAACCGTTTCTCGACGGACTGCGCTCGATCGGCGAAGAGCGCGAACGCACCGTAGCGCGCACAATCGCCGACGGTCGCGGCGTTCGCGTCCGGTACCGCGAGCGACGGCATCCGGTAGAC
>JALZBE010000673.1 GCA_030947665.1 Vulcanimicrobiota bacterium
CTCGATCGTGATCCCGATGTGCACCGCGAGCCTGATGAGCATGCCGCGCTTCGCGCTCGTGCTGTTCCCGATGTTCGCGCTGTTCGGGCTGTGGGGCGCGCGCCCGACGTTCCAGAACGCGTACGTCGCCTTCTCCTTGCCGTTGCTGGGGCTGTTCACCGTGCTGTTCGCCGATTGGTACTGGGTCGCATGAGCGCGCCCGAGAGCGCTCGGAAGCCGAGCGCAACCGATGGCGTCCCCTACCGGAGTCTGTTCCACCGCGTGCGCAACCGGCGCGGCGTGCGCCAGTTCGTGAAGTTCGGGATCGTCGGCGCGTCCGGGTTCGTGGTGAACCTCGCCATCTTCACGCTGCTGCAGCGAATCGTGCCGAACCACGCCGACCCGCTGCCGTACAACGCGATCTACTCGATCGCGTTTCTGTCGGGCGGCGTGTCCAACTACTTTCTCAACCGCGCGTGGACGTTCCGCTCCACCGGCCACGCCGGCCGGGAAGCCGCGCAGTTCCTGAGCGTCTCAGTGCTCGCGCTGATCGTCGGCTTCGGCGTCTCGGCGCTCGCGGCACCGCACTTTGGCTACGGGCACAAGACGTGGTTCCTCGCGACGCTGTCGGGCATCGTCGTCAACTTCTTCGTCAACAAGTACTGGACGTTCCGGTCGGTCGCGTGACGCCCGGGCGGTTCTTCTGGATCGCTACCGCGGCGTTTACGGCGATCGGCGCGCTGCTGCGCCTCAAGGGCATCCACGACCCGATCTTCGACCATCCGGGCTGGCGCCAAGGCGACACGTCCGCGATCGCGCGCAACTTCGCGCAGCTTCAGTACAACATCTTCTTCCCGCAGACCGACTACAACGGCCCGCCGCCGAACTACGTCGAGCTCGAATTGCAGATCGTGCCGTTCCTCGCCGCGACGCTGTACAAGCTCGTGGGCGTGCACGAGGTGATCGGGCGGCTGATCTCGCTCGCGTTCGGCATCGCGACGATCCCCGTCGTCGCCGCGTTCGGGCGCTGGCTGTGGAAGTCCGACGTCGCCGGCTTCATTGCCGCCGCCACGTTCGCGGTGCTGCCCGGCGCGTGGTACTACAGCCACACCTTCATGCCGGATACCGCGATGGTATTCTTTACCACCTGCGCGCTGTTCGCGTGCGCGCGCTGGATCGTCGATCGAGATGCATCGTGGCGCGGCTGGTGGCTGCCGGCGTCGCTGCTGATGACTGCCTTTCTCGCCAAGCCCGTCGCCGTCACGGCGGCGATCCCGATCGCCGCGTGCGCGCTCGCGCGCCTAGGCTGGCGCCGCGCGCTTCTGACGCCGCAGCTGTGGGCGCTGTTCGCCGTTGCGTTCGTGCCGCTCGCGCTGTACGACGCCTTCGTGTCCGCGCACGCCGAATGGCATTGGGCCAGCGGGATCACCAAGCTGCACGTGATCCCGTCGCTGCTCGCGGCGCTGACGTCGCCCGCCGCGTTCGTCGCGAAGGCCGTCGCGTTCGCGTACGCGTTCAAGCTGCTCGCGGCGACGATGCTCGGGCCCGTCGGCTTCGTGCTCGCGCTCGCAGCGTGCGTCGTGCCGTTTCGCTCGCGCAGCGACGCGCTGGTATGGGGCTGGCTCGGCGGCGGCTTGCTGTACGCGTACGTCGTCGTGACGGTCGAGCGCGTCGACTACTACCTCTACCTGCTGCTCCCGTTGGGCGCGCTGCTCGTCGGCCGGCTCGGTGACTTCGCGCTCGAGGGTTATGCCCAGACCCGCCGGCGGCGCGCCACGCTGGCTGCGATCGCCGCCGCCGTATGGATCGTCGCGCTGATCGCCGGCTACCGCGAGATCGCGCCATACTACCGCTGGAGCGCCCCGAACTACGTGCGCGCGAAGCAGCTCGACGCTACGCTCGCGCCGGGCGCGCTCATCGTGATGGGGCACTATGACCCGTCGATCCTGTACACCATCAACCGCAAGGGCTGGGAAGAGGATCCGCGCTTGTGGACGCCGTTCAACGAACAGAGCGCGATCCGCAAGGGTGCGCGCTACTACGTGTCCGTCGAGCACGCGCGGCTCAAACAGACGAA
>JALZBE010000674.1 GCA_030947665.1 Vulcanimicrobiota bacterium
CTGCGGGATGATCGAGCTCAGCGAGGTCTGACCGATGCCGAAGTTGACCGCGTGCGATGGGAACGCGAGCAGGTCGATGCTCGCCGTCACTTGCTTGGTGTCCTGGCTGTACGAGAGCCGCAGCTCGTAGCAGTTCCCGACGATGTGGCGGTAGTAGATGTTCTTGCTCTCCAGCCGCCCGCGCGCTTTCCAGTTGATGAACGTCGAGAACTGCAGGTCGCTCTGATAGCCGAACGGCGTCGAGATCTGCACGTTGGTGCGGTCGAAGCCGTTGCCGGGGCCGGGCGTGAAGCTGCCGCCGACCAGCAGCGTCGAGCGCGGTGACGGGCGCGACGTGAGCTGATAACCCACCGCCTGCGCCTGGCGGTTGAAGAACGTCGTCGCGGTGAGCGACAGCGAGTAGGTGTCGCCGTTGAAGATGCGCAGCACGTCGTTGGCCTGTTTGGAGCCGTTGCCTAGCACGTCGATCGTCTTGAACGGTTCGGCGAACGGCCCGTTCACGTGCGACTCGCTGTACGAGATCACGTTGATCACGTGACCGAACAGCGGCGTGGTGAGCGTCGCCTGCTGGTTGATCTGCGCCTTGAGATCGCCGGTGCCGTAGGCGTCCTGCTGCACCGTGACGGTCGCGGAGAAGTCGCTGCCGAGCACGTGTGCGAGCGTGGGCCCCAGCGTGAAGCGCGCTTCGCCGCGCGACGTCGTGAGCGTCGCTTGCGGATCGTTGTAGAGCCCCAGCGTGTACTGCGCGGTGATCGGCACGAGCCGCAGGCGCGGGAACAACGGATCGTGCGGGTGGATCGCGAGCTCCGGCTCTTTTTGCACGTTGCTCGGCGTCGACGAGTCGTAGCGGTCGAACGTGAGGTCGTAGTCGTACGACCGGCCGATGAAATGCGTGAGCGTCTCGAAGTGCAGGGTGGTCGCCGCGTCGTAGCCGACATTGTGGCTGGTCGTGTACGACAGGGTGAAGTCGTTGGTCAGCTTGGGCGACAGCGCGCGGTGATCGCTCATCCCATAGTTGTCCGACGACGCCTGCGACCCGGTCGACGAGCGCGTGAAGCTGTAGTTCTGCCGGTCGCCGCGCTCGTTGCCGTGGTCGAGCGCGGTGTTGAGGTTGAACTGCGGTGGCAGCGACACCAGCGGCCCGTAGTTGCCGGTGTACGTCAGCCCGAGCGTCCCGCGCGTCGAGCGCGAGAAGTTCTCCTGGTCTTTGAAGTTCAGGTTTTGATTGTTCGTGCCGGTCGTCTTGTTCTTGAGCCGGTAGAAGTCGATGTCGGTCTGCCGCCGGCCGTCCTTGCGCCGCAGCGTCGCGACGTAGCCGAGCCCCAGCCCGATGCGCGTGTACTCTTCGACGCGGTAGTAGCCGTAGTAGTAGTCGCTGGGCGCGAAGCCGATCCGCGCTTTGATCCAGAAGCCTTCGGCCTGCGAGTAGCCGACGATCGGAACGAAGCCGGGCTGCTTTCGCGAACCCTCCTCGTCGCGGTGCAGCGAGATCACGACGATCGGCAAGTAGAAGATCGCGAGCGCGCCCAGGAACAAGACGGCGGAGCGCGCGATCGCTTTGTCGCCGGGCATCACGTCGAGCGTCTTGGACTCGAGGTGGTAGCCGCCGCGCGAGTTCTCGCACGTCGTGATGTTCGCGCGCTCGACGTGCGTCACGCCCGCGCGGTCGGTCACCATCGTGGTGCCGGAGAAATGCAGCTTTCCTTGTTCGACGCCTTGCGTCGACTCGCCGCGCCCGCGGATCAGCGTCGCCTTTTGCGTGGTCGCGTCGAAGCGCACCGACTGCGCGTAGAGCACCGTGTCGCCGGCGCGGTTCTTCACGAACGTGTTGCCGGTGATGTCGATGTAGCGCTGGCCGTCATAGTGCGCATGGTCGCCGCCCAGCACGCCGTCCTGGTAGAAGATGTTGACGTTCTTGTCGAGGTCGAACTCGCCGGTGGCCTTGTTTTCGCCGGACAGATGCTCGCCCAAAATCGCGTACGTATTCGGCTCGAGCACGTCGGCGGGCTCGGGCGACGCCGACGGCGACGCTGCGGGCGACGGCAACCCCACCGG
>JALZBE010000219.1 GCA_030947665.1 Vulcanimicrobiota bacterium
GCCATGACAAGTCGACACCGTTTACCATGATGTTCGCCTCACCGAAGAAGGCTTCGCAGCTCAAATAGAACTCGGTGAGATTCACGAAATCGACCGTCGGTGCAGCAACGGCATACCATGTTGGGCTGATGCTGTAATCGAGACAAATCATGCGATATGTGGGCTCGGCGGAAGTAGCGTGCCAAGCTCGGATATCAGTAAAGCTAGGTTGTAGTTACATGCGTCGAAACGATTGATACGAACGCACGTTCGTGCTATAATTTCGTAGCGAATCTTCGCGATTTATCACTGAGCGGCCCGGCCGGTGCGGAAACACCGACCGGGCCCGTCACCCGATGGAGTTAACATCGAATGACAACCTGCGAGTTCGACGTATCAACGTCGAGCCCTCGGCGCGGCTTTTCCGCTGCCGAAGGCCATCCATTTCGTCCGTCCGGCTCGCTGACCGCGTGATGCCGCCGCTCACCGAGTTTCACGCCTCGATGGCCGACGTTACGAACGAACAGCACCAGAATATGGACGGTCTGGTGCAGGACGACGACTTCAATGCCGAGGTGGTCGTTCGGTTCTTGCGTGCCAACGGAATCGATGCGAGCGTCGACGAGTCGACCGGCGGGTTTCGGTACACGGCCGCCGATACCACCCGCGCGTCGCATGTGCAGTTCGCCTGTGTCTGCCTGCGCGCGTCGATCAGCTACGCGATAGAGGCCGCCTTCTGGTGTATGAAGGCGAAGCGATGATGTTCAAACGTTCGTCGTCGCCTTACCCGAAGCCGTACAACGGGCACCGCAGAGTCGCCCCGGTAGAGCCATTGTCGGCGCGCATCCGTCGTCTTCGCGTCGCTCGCGGCTACAGCGTCTACGAGCTGGCGACGACGGCCGGCGTCTTTGCAGGCACGATCTAACGCCTCGAATCGGGCAAGCCCGCCGACAAGCGTGTCTTGCCGGCGCTTGCGACTGCGCTCGGCGCGCCTGTTGGCCGACTCGTCTGCGGGAATCATAGCTGCGCCGACGAGCCTGCATGCCGGCGAGGTCGGCACGTGATCCTCAGCAACGGCTTACTCAAGAAGCTCTCGCTTTGCGGATGCGCAAGAGTGGTTCGGCGATTTCGAGATTGGAATCAGGATTTCACGTTCCATCGATCGACACGTTGCGTAAGCTCGCAGCCGCTTTGGGCGGCCGGATCAAGTTCGATATCGTCGACATCGAATCGCCGAAAGCCCGCCGGTTCCGGAGAGAGCCTGCTTGAGCTGCCCGAATGCCCTATCCCGTGGGGCGTAAACGAAAGGCGGGCGCTATCGCCGATGTAGCGAACCCGCGTTAACGTGGCTAGCATAAAGAATATCGAGCGCGACATCCGCGCCTTAGAAGGTTTCACCGTCGTCATTCACTCGGACGGTACGAACCGGAGAAACCTGCCGGACTATGATTACGACCGCGCGGCACGTGCGCCGTTCACTGTCGCCGACTGGAAGCGCCGGCGCATCGAGCCGAATTACCCCGATCTCGCCGTCGACGTCTTGCGCGCCGACGGTCGCCGGGCAACCTCGTCGACGACGCTCGAAAAGATCCGCGCGGACTACGACTAGCGGCTGATCCCGCCGCTCGTCGCACGTGCCCGCGCTACGATCCGCGAATCGTCCAAAATCTTACATACGATGGTTTTTCGGGATACCGGTTGAAAGATGACCGAGAACCAGCCGTGAGGACTACTGGACTATGCTGCTCGCTGCGCTGATCATCGCACTTCAGGTGCAGCCTCTGCCCGCGGAAAGTGCGATGCCGCTGCCGGCGGAGAGCGCGACGCCGCTTCCCGCAGCGACCATCGCGCCGTTGCCGAAAGACTGCATCCGCGTCGAGCCGGACTTGTGTCCCCCCAGCACGCAGAAACGCCCACCGGAATCGGCGTGCGTCCGTGCCGCGCAAGCTGACGAGCGCTGCGCGCAGCAGACCACGGGCTTCGTGCACTACGTGGCGCTGATGCGCGGCGGCTCGAAGTGGGGCATGACTGCCGGATGGTACGGCCGCAAGACGCCCCGCGGCCGCGTCTACGTCGAGAACGCTCGGCGCATCTTCGTGCAGGTCGCGCACGATCCGGCCGCGCCGGGCACCATCAGCGATGTCGCGCGGCAAACGCTCAGGAAGATCTACGGCACCGACCGGCCGACGGCGACAACGCCATTGCTCGCCGACCGCCGCCGAACGTGAGCCGGAGGTACGCCGGGCCATGATGCTCGCGACGGCGCTGTTCGTCTTGCTTCAGTCCTCGCCGCTTCCGATCGCAAGCGGCTCGCCGGCGCCGCCGGCGACGGTGACGGCAAGTCCCGACGTCGAGCCGATGCCGCCGGATTGCGATCACTACGAGGACGACGGGCAAGCCTGCGGCGTGGACCCGCAAAAGGGCCTTGCGGAATCCGCGTGCATTCGCGCGGCGCAGCATCAGCAGCGGTGCGCACAGCGAACCACGGGTTTTATGCACTACGCCGCACTCATGCGTGCCGGCTCGTTCTGGACCCTCGCCGGGGCATGGCTCGGCCACCGCACGCCACGCGGCCACCAATATTTCGAGAACATGCGGCGCATCTACGTCGAGATCGCAAACGACAAGAACGCTCCGCGAACGATCGCCGGCGACGCGCGAGCGGCGTTGCGCCGTTTCTACGGAACGGACCACCCCACGTCATCCACGACGCTGATCATCGACCGCCAACTCAAGTAATACCACGTCTTTTCGTTGACGTTCGCGACGAGCTTGCGTTTTGCGCGCCTCGGTGTAGGTTCGAACGGGCGGAAGCGACAGGTGGCCGGAGCCCGGCGTCGTGAGCGTTCACAAAAAAGTATCCGATCAACCTTGATATGTTCATATAAATATATGTTATTTTGGAAAACCCGCGCAAAATACGTCGAGGCACTACGGACCGCGGACAAACACGATATCGGGCCAATACTGCTTTTTGCCCGTTCTTAACTGATCAATGTACCATGCCGGTTAAATCCTGAAGTCGTGAAAAAAGCATGAATCCACACGCCACGACCAAGCGCCGGCAGACGCGGCACCCGGAGAAAACTGCAGTGAGAGCAATCTGGAAACCGCACGAAAAACACGGAGACCCGCGACGATCCGCGACATCCTAACGGCGGTCGCTAACCGCCGAAATCGTAGACCACGAACCAGTCGCCGCCGAGTCTCGAATAGATCTTGTCGGCACCCGCATGGTGATACCGATCCCGTTCAGCCTCATCCACCGACGGCACGATCGGCCCGCGATCGGGCCGGCCGAATGCATACCCCTTGGTCGATTGCCCGCGGAATCCGCCGGGATGGGTCCACACCATGAGCTCGCCGCCGTCGGGCCCGTTCATCGCGATCGAGCCTCCGATCCAGCGCATGAAGCTCCGCAGTTCGGCTAGCCTCGGTTCGCGCAGATCGACGTCCACGATCGCACCACGACCCACGCTGCCGCTGTTCGATTCCAAGTTGAGGTAGCTCACGCGCGGCGGGCGGTCGAGTGCCGCCCGAAAGTTCTCGAACGCGCTGCGATCGAGATCGAACCGCCGCCGGAGGTCGCGCTCGGATGGTTCTGGTGTCCCCCATCCCAGGACCCAAGCCGCGAGGGCGAGGGCCGGGACGCCGACCACGATCTTGAAGACGTCGACGCGCGTGCTCACGGAGCGACCAGAGCCGCATCGGCGGTCATCATCCGCCGCTTCTTCACGCTCGTGTGCCGGCCTGGGCGGCCGCCGCCGTTCGGAATGCTTTACAATGTGCGGTCTCGACGGTCCGTTTCACAATGTCTTCATACTCTGCGCCGATAGAAAGCGAGAGCCCCCAGGACGGAGACGTTGACCATGGAGAGACCGAACGGCGCGGGTGCCGCGCTGCTCGCATTGCTGCTCGTTACCGCCGCGTTCGCACCCGCTGCGGCGGACGATGCGATCCGCATCCCGCTCGCCGCGATGAACGGCTCGAACGAGAGCGGCGTGGCGATCCTCACGCCGCGCGGCGGGAAGACCGTCGTGGAGCTCCAGGTGCGCGGCGGCTCCGGCGATCCGCAGCCGGCACACTTCCACACGGGCACGTGCGACAAGTACGCGCCTCGCCCGCTCTACATGCTGGCCGCGGTCGTCAAGGGCGGCTCGACGACGACGCTAGACGTACCGATCGAGAAGCTCACGGCGGGCGATCTCGTCGTCAACGTCCACAAATCGTTCAACGACATCGCGACGGTCGCGAGCTGCGCGATCGCGAAGAAGTAGGCCGGAACACGACGATGCGCGGCCGCTTTCCGATCGCGGCTCGCCTGGCCGGCGGGTCCGCGATTGCGGTGCTTCTGATGATCGCGGTCGCGGTCGTGACGGCGCGCGGCATCTCCGCCATGTCCTTTGCCGCAGCGCACCGTGAGGCGCTGGAAACGACGTCCGTCGAAATTCGCGAAGTCGTCGATGCCGCCGTGCTCGAGCAAACCGCTGTCCGCGGCCTGGTCGCAACCGGCGACCGTGCATTTCGGAGCGACATCGACGAAGCGCGCAAAACCTTGCAGCGCCGGCTCGCGACGCTGCGCGCGAGCGACCAGACGTCGTACATCCCCGTGAACCAGCTCGAGCAGATCGACATCTTCGAGCAGCAGATCGAAGACGGCGTCGCGGTCCTGGACCGGCAGTATTCGAAACGCAGCGCGGACGTTCTGGCCGGCCGCCGAGCTGCGGCCGCGGGCGCGTTGCGCGACGACGCCACGCGCTTCGACGCCGTGCGCCGGCAAGCGGAAAAGCTCTATGCCTACGTCGCCACCGGAGCGCGGGTGGCGAACGCGGAGTTCGAGGCGACCGCACGATCCGTGCTGATCACGCTCGTCGCGAGCACCGTCGCCGCGATCTTTCTCTTCGGCCTCATCGCGTATGCCGTCGGGCGCTCCGTGACCGGGCGGCTTTCCAAAGTCACGGCGGCGTTGCACGACATCGCGCGCGACGACGTCGAGCGGCTCGTCTGCTCGTTCCAAGCGCTGGCCGGCGGCAACCTCGACACGCGGTACGAAACGGCCCGGCTTCCGCTGAAATTGAAAAGCCCGGACGAGATCGGCGTCCTCGCCGCGAGCTACGACGAGCTCGTCGGCGGGCTCCAAGGCGTTGCGAGCGCGTTCGACGCGATGACGCAAAGCCTGCGCGGCACGGTCACGCGCGCGTCGGCTGTTTCGCAAGACCTCGTCACGGAAAGCGTCCAAGTCTCCGCGAGCACCGCGGAGTCCGCGATCGCGGCCGGGCAAGTGCTCGACGCGGTTCGAGACGCGACGCTCGCCTCGTCGGACCAGGCCAAACAACTCGACGACATGCACGCGCGGGTGAACGAGCTCGCGGAAGGATCGCACGAGATCGCGGCAGGTTCGCGCCGGCAGGCCGACGCGGCGGTATCCGGCTCGCGTTCCGTCGCGACGCTGGACGGCGAGATCGTGCGCTTTCACGAGCTCGGCCAGGATCTCGCCGGCTCCGCCGACAGCGCGCTGCGCGAGGCGGAACGCGGTAGCGAAGCGGTCCGGCGCGCCGCCGAGTCGATGGCGTCGATCGGCACGCTGAGCGCCGGCGCGGCGGCGGCGATCGATGCGCTCGAAGAGCGGTCGGCGCACGTCGGCACGATCGTGGCGGCCATCGACGACATCGCGGATCAGACCAATCTGCTCGCGCTCAACGCCGCCATCGA
>JALZBE010000675.1 GCA_030947665.1 Vulcanimicrobiota bacterium
TCGCAGGACCGGCGCTTCTTCGTTTAGGACGCGAAGCCGCGCTTGCGCGCGATCAGCGATGTGGGCGCCGACTATTCGCCGCCTCGCTCGGCAGGTCGACGGGACGTTCGTCTATTTCAGAACGACAAAGCATCCGCGCCGCGCAACGCACTCACGCGATGGGAGATTTTCGGCGTCCAGCTACCTCGTCGCGAACGACCCGAGCTGCTGCGTCACGTTCGAGGAACAGTCCGGCGGGACGCCGGTGAAGCTCTGATAGGTGTAGGTCACGCCGTACGTCGTTCCCGGCGCGAGCTGGCCGACGGTGGCTGCGACGTAGACCGGATTCGGACCGAACCGCTGTGGCGGCGGCGTCACCAGCGGTGACGGCAGCGGCAAGGGTGCCGGCTGCAACGGCGACGTCGCGACGGGCGCGCCGGCCGCGGTGCTCAGCTGAACGCCGGAAGCGCCGCCGCCGGCGAAGACGAGCTCGCCGATCGTGGTCGAAACGCTCGTCGCGCCGTCACCCGGATAGGCAAAAAACAGGTTAGGAGCAGCGACCGGCGGCGGCGGTCCGCACGTACCCTTGGACTGATCGAAGCCGAGCAGCTGCGCGGCGCCCCCGCAGCCGGCTAGCGCGACGAGACCGATCAGCCACCACCATAGACGCAGCATGAACACCAGTATGCCGATTCGCCGCACCGGCGCGCTAGCGGTACGAGCGTACCGCACGCGGCTTCGGCTCGCGCCGAACCCTACTGCTCGACGAAGTCCGGGTACTCCGTCTTCGCGTACGGGTCGTCGGACGGCCATTCGGGGATGCGGTCGTCCCACGGCGTCGCCTCGCGTTCGGGCAGGAGCACCTCCGGTTCGACACCGGCTTTGTGCAGTGTCGCGAGCGTCTCGACGTGGCCCGTCTGCGGGAACATGTCGAACGGCTGGACCACGCCCAGCGCGTACCCGCGTTTGGCAAGATAGGCGAGATCGCGGGCGAGCGTCGCCGGATTGCACGACAGATACCACACGTCCGCGACGCCGGCCGCGGCGATCGCATCGAGCGTCGCTTCGTCGCTGCCTTTGCGCGGCGGGTCGAGGAACACGATGTCGGCGTCTTCGAGCGCTTTCTTCCCGTCCTTGTGGACGATCGCGCCTTCGACGCGGCCTTCGACGAACCGGACGCGGCTCTCCACGCCGTTGAGCGCGGCGTTCTCGCGCGCCTCGCGCACCGCGGCGGGATTTTCTTCGATGCCCACGACGCGCGCGCCGCGCGACGCGAAGAAGATCGCGAACGTACCTGCGCCGCAGTACAGGTCGACGACGGTGCGGTCTTGCATCAAACCCGGCGCGAGGAAACGAAAGATGCGCCCGACCATCTCGCTGTTGACTTGAAAGAACGACGCCGGCGAGACGCGGTAGCGCACGCCTTCGATCGTCTCTTCCATCTCGCGCTGGCCCCAAACGTACATCATCTTGCGCCCGAGCACCGCGTTCGCCGTGCGGGGCTCGAACGAGTTGGAGATGCCGACGACGCCGCGCACGTGCCGCGCGATCGCGGGCGCACGCTCTTTGATCGCGGCCGACTGGCGATCGGTCGTGATCGACAGCACCGCCTGACCCGACGCCGCGCCGGCGCGCACGATCGCGTGCTTGGCGCCGGTGAACGCGTCGCGCGCATCGGGCGCGCGCGACGCGTCGTAGAGCCCGGCGATCGCGGCGTCTAGCTGCGGCAGGACGACGGGGCACGAGTCGATCCGCACCAGCGCGTGCGAACGCGCTTGGTAGAACCCGAACGACGTGTCACCCGCCGGCGGGTGGTCGACGACCAGCGCCATCTTGTTGCGGTAGTTGCGCGGGTTCGTCATGCCAACCGGCCGCCGCACGTCAGCCTGCGCGAAGCCGCCGATGCGGCGCAGCGCGCTGCGCACGATCTGCTCTTTCCACGCGAGCTGCGCGGGGTAGGCGAGGTGTTGCACCTGACACCCGCCGCATACGCCGAACACGCCACAGAACGGCTTCGCGCGCATCGAAGACTCCGACTCGTACGCGACGACGTCGCCGACTGCATACTTCGGCTT
>JALZBE010000017.1 GCA_030947665.1 Vulcanimicrobiota bacterium
CCCCACGGCGCCCCCGCCGCGAACGGGTCGGCCGCCCCGGGCTCGGCGCGGCCGGCCACGCCCGTCCCGGTCCACGTCCGCGGCTTCGGCACGAAGCAGAACCCATCGGTGTTGACGGGGACCAAGCACGGGCGCCGGATCTACATCATCCGCTCGACCTCGTTCGAGGGCGACACCGCGGCCGGCGACGGCACCGCAGTGCTGCTGGAGACCCGCATCGCGTTCGTGGACCGGTCCGGCGCGGTCACGGTCGCGGAGGCGCCGAAGGCGACGGTGAAACAACGCGACAAGAGTGTCTTTATGACCGGTGGTGTGCATGCACGAACCGCGGAGGGAGCCGTTCTGACCTGTGACACACTCCGGTACGACGCCGGGACCGAGCGGTTCCGGGGCGAGGGCCACGTCGCCGTGGCCGGGCCCAACGGCGAACGGCTCGACGGCGATCATCTCGACGGGGACGTGCGGCTGCACGACGCGCGCGTGACGTCGGGGAGCCGCCCGTGAGCGACCGCATCGTGATGCGCGACCTGGTCAAGCGCTATGCCCAGCGCACCGTCGTCAAAGGCGTGAGCGCGGAGGTGCGCCGCGGCGAAGTCGTCGGGCTGCTCGGCCCCAACGGCGCCGGGAAGACCACCACGTTTTACATGGTCGTCGGGCTGGTCCGCCCCGACGGCGGCACCGTCGTGCTCGAACGCGACGGTCAAGCGCGCGAGATCACCGGCGCGCCGATGCACGAGCGCGCCCGCGCCGGGATCGGCTATCTCGCGCAGGAGAACTCCATCTTCCGCAAGCTGTCCGTCGGCGACAACTTGCGGCTGATCTGGGAGATGAACGGCGTGGCCAGCGCGGAGCGCGAGCGCCGGCTACCGGAGCTGCTGGCGGAGTTCGGGCTGTCGCAGTTCGTCGACGCGCGCGGCGACTCGCTCTCAGGCGGCGAGCGGCGCCGCGTCGAGATCGCGCGCGCGATCGCCACCGAGCCGGCGTTCTTGCTGCTCGACGAGCCGTTCACGGGCATCGACCCGATCGCCGTCGCGGACATCCAGGCGATGATCCGCCAGCTGCGCGACCGCGGCCTCGGCGTCCTCATCACCGACCACCAGGTGCGCGAGACGTTGGCGATCGTCGACCGCGCGTACATCCTCAACGACGGCAAGATCGAGGTCAGCGGGACGGCCCAGGACGTGCTCGACTCGCCGGTCGCGCGCAAGTTCTACCTCGGGGAAAGCTTCCGGCTGTGACCGACGCACGGCGGCTGGGGCACACGGCGCCGCGCGCGCCGCTGGCCCCGACGATCATGGACCGGTATCTCGTCGCGGAGCTCGGCGGGCCGTTCATGTTCGGGCTGTCGGCGTTCACGCTGATCTTCGTCGCGACGCAGATCCTCGCGATCGGGCGGCTCGTCACCGAAGAGCACGCGCCGCTGTGGGCCGCGGTCGAGTACTTCCTGTGGGACATGCCGCAGTTTCTGCTGCTGGTGATCCCGATGGCGATGCTGCTCGGCACGCTGCTCGCGATGCAGCGGCTCTCGGGCGACAGCGAGGTGACGGCGTTCAAAGCGGGCGGGATCTCGCTCGCGCGCATCGTCGCACCGCTGCTGATCGTGGGCTTCGTGGTGTCGCTGCTCGCGCTCGCGGTGCAAGAGCTGTTCGTCCCGTTCGCCAACGACAAGGCCGCGTTCGTGAAGCAGCAGGCGATCGAACACGCGACGTCCGCGACGTCGTCGAGCCTGCAAGCCGTGTCGCCGCTGCCCGGCGGCGGCAAGCAGGTGACGATCGCGGCGGCGCTCGACGTGCCGACGCAGACGCTGCTGAAGGTCACGCTGCTGCGCTACGACGCGCACACCAAGCTGCAAGACATCATCGTGGCGGACCGCGCGCGCTACGTCGCGCCGACGTGGCACTTCGAGAACGCGACGCAGTATCACTATTATCCCAACGGCGACGAGTCGAAGCTGACCGCGCCGCTCGGGCTCGACATCGACATCGGCGCGCGCCCGAATCAGATCGCGAAACAGTCGCTGCAGATCAACGATCCCGAGCAGATGTCGCGCGCCGAGATCAAGGCGCGGCTCGACTCGGGGCAGCTCACGCCGCAACAGGAGCGCTCGTTCGAGGCGACCTACGCCGGCAAGCTCGCGCGGCCGTTCGCGGCGTTCGTGTTCACGCTCATCGCCGTTCCGTTCGGGCTGCGCCCGGCGCGCGGCGGCGGCACCGGGCTGGGTTTCGGCCTCGCGGTCGCGATCGTGTTCGTCTACTACGTGATCTCGACGATCTTCTTGAGCGTCGGCTCCGCCACGGGGCTCGCCGGCCCCGCCGCGTGGACGCCGAACCTGCTGTTTACCATCATCGGCGCGACGCTGCTGCGGCGCGCGTCGCGAGTCTAGCGTGATCGCGAACCTATCGGGCATCGCGCTCGTCGTCGCGATCACCATCGTCGCCGGCGGCATCGCGTACATCGGCGACCGCGTCGGCCATCAGGTCGGTCGCAAGCGGCTCACGCTGTTTGGGCTGCGGCCGAAATACACGTCCACGATCGTCGCGGTCGCGACGGGGATGCTGATCGCGCTCTCGGTCACGTCGGTCGCGCTGATCGGTTCGCAGCAAGTGCGCACGGCGTTCTTTCGCCTCGGCCAGATCAACGCGCGCATCAACGACCTGCAGGCGCAAGCGATCGCGACGCAGCGCGAGCTCGAAGGGACGCGCGACCGGCAGTTCGTCGTGTCGATCGGCTACCCGATCGGCAACAACGTGCTCACGACGCGGCTGTCGCAGGCCGACGCCGTCGTGCTCGCGCAACTGTCGTCGTTCTTCGACAACACCGTGCGCGCCGCGAACGCGCAGTTCGCGCACGCGCCGTACGACCTCAAGCCCTATCGCAAGACCTCGACCGACCCGGAGATCCAGGCGCTGCTCAAGCAGCAGCTCGCGACGGACCGCGGCTTCTTCCCCACCGACGTGCCGGTGCTGTACTTGCCGCTGATCGGCCAGAATCTGTTCAAGGGCGACGTGGTGTCGTTCAGGCTCAAGCCGTACGCCGACGTGCGCGTGGCCGCCGCCGGCGACGTGCTGGCCTCGGTCGACGTCCAGGGCGGCCGGGCCGCGGACAGCCTCGTGCTCCCGCTGCAGCGCTTGACCACCGCGGCCATCTCGGAGATGGAAGGGCGCGGCATGCCGGCCGTGTTCGCGATCAACCCGGCGCCGAGCAACAACGTGCAGGAGGTCGTCAACCAGATCACCCGCCTGCGCGGCAACTACCGCCTCGTCGCGAAGGCGGGGCTCGACATGTACCCGCACTCCGGCGGCATCCTGCTGGACTACTCGCTGGTGGCGCGATGACGATCCTCGGCCTGGACCCCGGCACCCGCAAATGCGGCTACGCCGTGGTGACGGGCGTCGATGCGCCGCCCCTGACGCTGGGCATCGTCCCGATCGAGACGCTCGCCGAACGGCTGCGCGAGGTCGTCGCCGCGACGCCCGTGGCGCTCGCTGCCATCGGGCGCGGCACCAACGCCGCCGTGGTCGCCGACGTGGTCCGGGCGCTGGGCGTCCCCGTCGAGCTCGTCGACGAGCGGGAGACCAGCCTGCTGGCCCGCGCCCGCTTCTTCCAGGACCACCCGCCCCGGGGCTGGCGCCGCATCGTCCCGCGCGGGATGCTGCTGCCCGACCGTCCCATCGACGACTACGCGGCGCTCCTCATCGCGGAACGATTTCTCAAGGCTTCGTGATCCTAGAAGGAGTCCCGGCGCTCGCTTCGGTATAGCGACCTCGGCATGCGTTCCGTATCGGGCGCGTCGTCGTCGTGCCCGCCGCGGTCAGCACCGAGACGGGTTCTTCTCGCCGGTTCGGCTCAACACGGTTGAGCTGAAACCGACGAGGACGCGGCACGCGCGAGCGGAACAGCCTGTCACACCTGTCTCGGAGGAAACGATGAAGCGTCTCGCTACCCTCGTCCTCGCAGCGAGCTTTGCAATCGGCTCGCTCTTGGCGTTGGGTCAGAGCGCCTCGGCAACGCCGTTCTCGGACGTGCCGGCGAACCACTGGGCGTATCAAGCGATCCAGTCGCTCGCGGCCGACGGTTTGGTCGAGGGGTATCCCGACGGTAAGTTCAAGGGCGACCGCCCGTTGACGCGCTACGAGATGGCGGTGCTCGTTGCACGCGTCATCGCGAAGCTGCAAGCCAACGGCGCCGGCTATGCCTCGAAAGCCGATCTCGACAAGCTGCAGAAGCTCATCGATGCACTCAAGGACGAGCTGGACTCGCTCGGCGTGCGCGTGACGAATCTCGAGGACGCGCTCGACGCGCTCGACAAGCGCACGAAGTTCGCGCAGTCGATCCAGCTGCACGGCGCGATCCTCGACAACAACTCGTACCGCCAGCGCTACGGCGTCCCGCAGACGATCGCGCACGGTGCGATCGATCCGTTCGTGAACGTGTTCCTGACCAGCCCGGCCAACAACAGCCCGCTCGAGCAGGCCGGCGCCGGCAACTTGATCCGGTTCGACGACAAGCTGAACTTCACGTACACGATCAACGAGAACCTGACGGTCTCGCTGCCGATCCACATCATCAACTACCAATACGGCGGCGAGTTCACGCCCAATGCGAAGTACTCGATCCAGCCAGACGTGGTGGTGAACATCGCCAAGGTCGGCGCGCTGACGAACGTGTACTTCCGCGACGGCCAGCTCGACAACCTCAAGTCGTCGCGCGTCGGCCTCACGTACCGCGCACCGGATGCGACGCAGCAGGGTCCGGGTTACGAGAACCCGGTCCAGCCGTACGAGAAGGGCTTCGAGATCGGCGGCGTGCTCAACGGGCTCACCGAGTTCCAGTTCTCGTGGACGCGCCTCGACCAGTCGATGATCAACACGCTGCCCGGCGTCGCCGATCCGAACGGTGAGTTCGCGAACAACAACTACTTCTTCATCGTCACGCGGCCGCAGACGAGCTACTTCCAGCCGGGCGCGCCGAACTCGGCTGCCGGCGCGGCGCGCACCGACACGTTCACCGCAGCGGCCGGACCGATCTCGTCGGTCTATCTCAGCACGAAAGCCGTCGTCGGCACGGTCTACGTCTCGGCCATCAACGGCACGCCGTGTTCGTCGGCCGCGCTTACGCCCAGCGGCGCGGGCTGCCCGATCGCGGGCGGCGCGTGGTACTACATCGACCAGACGAACCAGGTCGTCTTCATTTCGCCGCTGCCGGTCGGCTCGGTCGTGCAGATCACGTACGTGCGGCTGACGTACAACAACAACGACCAGTTCCAGCGCTATCACTTCAACGCGCGCATCAACCAGAAGATCAAGGGTCTGCCGGGCGCCGAGATCGGCCTGTCCGTCAGCCGCATCTTCGACTTCGCCGACGTCAGCAACTCGCAGTTCACCAACTTCTACCAGTCGGCGCCCAACGGCAACCCGGCCGGTAACGGGTATGGCGCCGTCAGCGACACGGTGTTCGGCCTGGACGCGCAGCTGCCGCTGTCGTTCATCACGCTGGGCAGCGACCGCACGCAGCACCCGGTGCTGTTCGGCGAAGGCGCGTACAGCAAGTATACGCCGGACTTCTACAACACGCCGGCCATCACCGACAGCGCGCTGGTCGTCGGCCTGCGCCTGAAGCTCTCCACCGCGACGGCGACCGTGCAGTACCAAGCCGTGGGCCCGAACTTCCTCGACGGCGGACCACTGCGCTACTTTGGTCCGGCGCCCTCCACGTTCCAGTTCTGGCGCGGCAACTTCTTCCCGCAGTTCTTCGGCTTCGGGAACAACCTCGCGATCAACACGACGTTCGACCAGACGATCACGCCGGCTTGCGCGGGGACCGCGTGCACCAGAAACAACGCGGGGCTCACGTACATCTATCCGGTGTTCAACCCGTTCGTCGCGAGCGGACCGCAGTTCTTCAGCGCGTTCGCACCCAACTCGCAGGGCTTCACGGCCAACGTCACCGCGCCGATCACCATGGGTGAGACCACGCTCAACGCGCGCTTCCTCGGGCAGCACCTCCAGGAGATGGTGCCCAACGGCTACGGCCAGCTCGCGTACGGTCCGGGCTTCGCCTCGAACCTGCGCTTGAAGTTCGACAAGCTCGAAGGCGGCTTGCAGTTCGGCGTGCCGATCTTCAACACGAAGGCAGCCGTCAACCTCACGGCGTCCGCCGAGCATCTGTACCGCCGTGACACCACGGCCTACAGCTACGTGCCGTACAACACCGCCGCGGGCGGCCCGGACGCGAGCTCGGCGGCGGCGCTCAACGCCTTCCTCTCCCTCCCCGGCAACACGCCGGTGCTGTTCTATCCCAACTTCGTCGACGAGTACCACTCGACGATCGCCGCCGGTCTGACGCTGCCCGTCACCAAAGACCTCAACTTCGGTGTCGCGTACAACACGCAGACCTACCACGGCGCGTACGGGACGACGCAATCGCAGAACATCTCGCAGCGCAAGGACATGTACGACGCGACGCTCATCTACAACATCCCCAAGACGACGAGCTCGATCGGCGTGCTCTTCCGCAACCAGAAGTACACCGACGCGATGATCCCGACGTACAACTTCAACCAGAACCGCGAAGACCTGAACTTCTCGATCCGGTTTTAGACCCGAGCGGGGGACGCCTGACCACGAATGCCCTGGAGCCGCGAGGTTCCGGGGCGTTCTCGTTGTAGGGGTCGTGGTGATCCGGACGGTTGTCGTCGTGGTTGGGCTCGGGCTTGCCGCGCTGCTCGGCGCGGTGCAGCTCGCGTCGTCCGCGGCATACGGCGACCTGGCGGTTCGCCCGTCGCTCCCCGCCGCGCTGCACGACCACGTCCCGACGCTGTTCCGCCCGCTGCTCGGCAACGCTCGAGCCGGCGCCGAAGCCGCGGTGCACGACGGCGATCTCGCCACCGCGGAACGCCTCGCCGCCACGCTGCCGAACGACGCGGAAAACGCCGACGTTCGCGGCCGTATCGCGCAAGCGCGCGGCGACCGCGGCGCAGCCGTGCAATACTACGTTCGCGCAGGCGACGTCGTGCGCGCGCAAGCCCTGATCGACGCCCTCGCAACGACGCAGCCCGATCGCGCCCTCGCCGACCAGGCACTGCTGGTGGCCGCGCACCAGGACGACGCGAACGCCGGCGAAGCGCGCGGCGAAGCGTGGTGGCGTCTCGGCCAGCTGCAAGCCGCAGCGGGCTACCGCAACGCCGCAGAACGCACGTCCTACTGGCGCAAAGCCGAAACGTCATACGAACGCGCACTTGCGCTGGCACCCAACGAAGAGACGTACCTCCTCGCCGCGGGCTTCCAGTCGCTGGCCAATGGCGATGTCACGGCCTCATCGCGCTGGTACGCGCACGCGGCCGAAGTGGTCCCGAACAGCGCGGACGCCTACGCCGGCCTTGCGTGGACCGCGGCAGCAACGCACGACTGCGCACACGCCCGCGAGAACTTGGCCCGAGCGCGCGCACTGCGCACAGCGACGACGGCCACGCCCGCGCGCGACCCCGTCGACGACCCCGTCGCGGGCCCGGCGCTCAAACGCTGCACGACGTGACGGCTGCGCCTCACCCGCGGGTGATCGTCGCGCTCGACACGCAGCTCGCCGTCGGCACCGCAACGGGTATCGGCGTCTACCAGCGCGACCTCGCCAACGCACTCCGCGCGGAAAACGTCGATGTTCGCGAACTGCATGCCCCCCGGCTGAACCCCTGGCGCTTCGACCGCCGCGTGCTCTGGGACCAAGTGCTCCTCCCCCTGCAAGCAGCCCGCAGCGGCGCACGCCTGCTGCACGCAAGCGCCGGCACGATGCCGTTCATCCGCACGCTCCCGACGATCGTCACCGTCCACGACCTGGCCTGGCACCGCGTCCAATCCCACACACGCGCGTACGCACGCACGTACTTCGGCAAGCTACAAGCCCGCGCGTACAAACACGCCGCCGCGATCATCTGCGACTCGAATTTCAGCGCGAACGAATACCGCGAGCTAGTCGACGCATCCGCACAGATCGACGTGGTCTATCCCGGCGTCGATGCACGCTTCGCGCGGATCGAGCGCTTCCCGGATCCGGCGCCGTTCGCCTTGGTCGTCGGCACGGTGGAAGAACGCAAGAATCTGCTCGTGCTCATCGAGGCGTTGCCGTCCCTCCCGGCCTTGCGCATCATCGCGGTCGGCCCGCCCACGCCCTACGCCGACGCCGTCCGCGCGCGAGCCGCCGAGCTGAACGTCACGGACCGCGTCGAGCTCCGCGGCTACGTCGAGCGCGAACAACTCGACCGACTCTACGCCTGCGCAACGTGCGCATTGATCCCATCGCGGTACGAAGGCTTCGGCTACGCGCTGGCGGAGGCGATGTGCGCCGGCATCCCGGCAATCGCCGCGCGCTCGTCATCCTTGGTCGAAGTTGCCGCCGACGACGTGCCGCTCGTGAAGCCGGACGACATCACCGCATGGGTCGATGCAATCGGCGCGCTGCTGGCCGACGGCGACGCGGCTCAACAACGTGCCGATGCGCTGCGCGAACGCGCCATTGCGCGATTTTCGTGGGGCACCGCTGCTTCGCAGATGCTTGCGATCTATCTCCGCGTCGCGCGCTCTTAAAATAGCGATCGTAGCAAGGTGGGTGGCGGACAGTGCTGTGGCGGGGGACGCTCCCGCCGCCGCATCCTGCGGCCCTGGTCACTCGGTTCTCCGCTCGCTCCCGCCCTCCGGGCTCCGCTCGCTACGAAACGCCCCGCCACAGCACCGTCCGCCACCCACCTCATCACGATCACGGCACGCCACACGGGCACGATGCTGATAATTCAAACAGAGCACAACGCGCTCGTACGGGCAATTCCACCAGCGTGCATAAGCCGACCGATCGTGCCAGGGCGGCGGGAGCCACGGTGGTGCGGCGGGGCGTTGCGGAGTTCGCGGAGCCCGGAGGGCGGGAGCGAACGGAGCACCGAGTGACCGGAAGCGCAGGATGCGCTGGAGGGAACGTCCCCGCCGCATCACTGTGGCTCACGACGCCCAAGCCACGATCCTAGTAAATCGGCGACCCCGGAGCGCCAGGCCCGACACTTCCGTCATCCTGTGCGAACGTAAGCCGCAACGGATACGACGAGCCGCCTTCGGGCATCGTGACGATGCGGATGCGGCGGAACGTTCCCGCGTTGATCGTCTCTTGCCAGATCTTGAAGCGTGAGAACGCTGCGAGCGCGTGGGCTTGGACCAGCGTGCCGTCGATCAGGAATGTGCCGGTGGCGCGACCGCCGCGTGGGTTTGCGTAGAGGGCGATCGAGCGCGGGCCGCGGGTCATGTTGACGACGACGACGTTCATCGATTGCTCGACGCCGTAGTCGCCGCTGAGTGCTTCGCCTTCGCGTAGATTCGGGAGCGGGAGCTGGCCGATCGGGATGTCGAGGTCGGCTCCGTCGACGTCGTAGGTTCGCTCGAAGAAGAATGTTGGGACCGGATAGACGCCGCGGGCGTGTGGGGCGCCGCCGGCGAGGAGTTGGACGGTGTCGATGGATTGGTCCGTTGGCGCGAGGGCGTCTTGCGCGACGAGGGTGAGGTCGAGCGGGTCGCCGCTGACCAGGCGGAGTTGTAGGATTGCGCTGATGACGTTTGCGGCGGGGAGCGGGTGGTCGACGAGGTTTATCGTTGCGCCCGGCGCGATCGTCATCACTTGGCCCTCGTTGCGGGCTTCGCGCACCAGGAACCGTTTGGTGGAGAGGTGGCCGACCTCCATCTCGTTGGTGCCGGGGCCTGCGCTGCCGTCGATCATCTGCACCGTTGCGGGCGCGGTGGAGGAGTTGCGGGCTTTGAGCAGGATGCGGCGTGACGGTTCGTTCGCGGGGTTGAAATGGTAGTAGAGGAACCGTTGCGCCTGCGTGCGGTCGAGGCGCGCCGTGAACAGCACGCCGTTGGCGGTGAGGCGTTCGGGATAGTCGCTCACGAGTAGGCGGGCCGGCTGGATCGACGGCAGCGCTGTGTTCTCGATGAGCACGTGCGTCGTGCCGTTGACCGGCAGGTAGCCGTTGCCGGCGATTTGCGAGGGAACGTCGAGCTCGAGGCGATCGTCGATTTTCAAGTTGCCGCGGACCGGGATCGTTTCAAGCGGGACGTTGATCGACGCGCCCGAGCGCAGGGTGGCCGCACGGGTCACCGCGAGCGCGACCGCTTCGCGCAAATAATCCGACGACGTCGGGTTGCCGGTTACGCGCAGCGACGTCTGGTCGGCGGCGCTGCCTGCGGCGTACGCGACGCGTATGGGGACGTCGCGCTGGACGCTGCGGGCGTCGGTCACCGTGGCGGTCGTGGTGCCGACCTTGAGGCCGGTGACGTACAGGATGCGCTGCGCCGGGTCGACGATCACGGTTGCGATGGCGGGGTCGGCGACCGTTGCCGTCAGCGTGCCCAGCGAGCTGTTCACGCGGCCGGTGACCGTCTTGCCGGGCTCGACGCTGATCTGCGGGGGCTCGACGATGATCGGCGGCTGCGTTGGGGACGCCAGCGGGGCCGGCGTGAACGTTCCGGGAGGGTTTTGGGTGCCGGGGGTTTCCGCCGGGCTTGGGGCGGGCGTGTTCGGGCCGACCGGGACCGGCGTTGCGACGTTGCCCGGCGGGTTGACGGGGCCCGACGGCGGCGGTGCGGGGGGATTCACTTGCGCCGCCGCGGCGAGTGCGAGGGCGCAGACGGCCGCGAGGCTAGTTAACGGCGCGAGGACGCGTCGCAAGCGACTCCTTATCGAGGGTGACAGACGTCAGGCGATCTTTTGCGCGGCCGGTTCCCGCGACACGGCCGATGCCAGGAGCGTCTTGTAGCCGACGTTCGGGAAAAGCACGGTGACCAGGTCCTTCTCGGCGCGCTCGACCGTGCCTTGTCCAAACTTCGCGTGGTAGACGACGTCGGCTATCCGATAGCCGGAGGAGGTGAGCACGCGGTGCCCCTGCAGGCAGTTGTCGCACGCGCCGCAGGTCTCGGCGTCGTAGTCTTCACCGAAATAATTAAGAATGAAGCGGCGGCGGCAACCGGTGGTCTCCGCGTACTGCAGCATCATCGCCAGCTTCGACTGGTCGTACTTTTTCTTGGTTTCGTAGTTGGCGAGGTTGAGGACCATCTCGCGCTGCTCGCGGGCGGCGTCGGTGAGCACGTATTTGCCGCGCATCGCGTTTTCGATGAAGCCGCTCTTTTTCAGCAGCGCGATGATCACTTTGAGTTTGGTCAGCGGGAG
Source organism: Vulcanimicrobiota bacterium (assembly GCA_030947665.1). Classification (GTDB taxonomy): domain Bacteria; phylum Vulcanimicrobiota; class Vulcanimicrobiia; order Vulcanimicrobiales; family Vulcanimicrobiaceae; genus Vulcanimicrobium. The sequence continues at coordinate 11,200 of JALZBE010000017.1, forward strand.
CTGCGTGATCTTGCGCAGGTCGGTCAGGCTCACGCCGCCTTCTTGCGCGCCGAAGATCTCCAGCGTGCCGAACACTTTTTGCACTTCCTCGACGTCGGGGTATTTGCCCGTCAGGAAATAATTCTGCACGCGCGTGTCGCTCATGCGGTAGACGAGCACGCACTTCGAGGGGTCGCCGTCGCGGCCCGCGCGGCCCGCTTCCTGTGTGTACGCCTCGACGCTGCCCGGCAGATCGTAGTGCACGACGAAGCGGATGTTCGGCTTGTCGATGCCCAGGCCGAACGCGTTGGTCGCGACGACGGCGCGGATCGCTTCCTGCATGAACAGCTCGTGGACCGCCGTGCGATCGTGTTTCTGCAGCTTCGAGTGATAGACCGCGGCCGGTAGGCCGAGCTCGTCGTGCAGGTATTTCTGCACTTCGAGCGCGTTCTTGATCGTCGCGGTGTAGACGATGCCGGTCTGCTCGAGCTCGCCCTTTACGAAGAGCTCCTTGAGCTGCTTGAGCTTGCCGGCTTCGCTTTCCGCGCGTTTGACCACGTACTGCAGATTCGGGCGGTCGAAGCCTTTGACGATCGGCTTGACGTTCGGGATGCCGAGCTGAATGAGGATGTCTTCGCGAACGGCGGGCGTCGCGGTGGCGGTCAGGGCGAGCACCGTCGGGTTGCGGAGCTGGCCGATGACTTTGCCGAGGTTGAGGTACGCGGGGCGAAAGTCGTGGCCCCATTGCGAGATGCAGTGCGCTTCGTCGACGACGAACAGCGGAATCGTGAGGGTCTTGAGGATCGCCACGAACGCGTCGTCTTCGAGTTTTTCCGGCGTGACGAAGACGATCTTGAGCTGGCCCGATGCGATGCGCGCCATGGCTGCGAGCTCTTGGTCTTCAGAGAGCGTCGAGTTCAGCGCCGCCGTGGCGGTGACGCCGCGCTGGGAGAGCATGTCGAGCTGATCTTTCATCAGCGCGATCAGCGGCGACACGACGATCGTCGTGCCCTCGATCAGCAGCGCGGGGAGCTGATAGCACAGCGATTTGCCTGCGCCGGTCGCGAGGATCGCGAGCGTGTCCTCACCAGCCAGGATGCGGTTGATGACCTCTTCCTGGCCCGGGTTGAAATGCTCGTATCCGAATTTCTCGCGCAGCGCTCCGCGCAGATCGACCGTGGTCTCCATCGTTCCTCTCCGGTTTGCCGCACCCGCCGGACGACAGGCGACGCCTCGCTTGGAAAGCGGGCGCCACTGGCGTTCATAGCCGGTGTGGTCCGGGTACCCCGCCCGGCACTCGTTAAAACGCCGCGAACAGGTGCGGGAGTTCCTGGTACCTCCGCCGGGCGGACGATGCGGACGGGACCGCATTCGGTTGCCCCGAAACCAGCGGGGTGTCGCTCTACCGAACCTGGCGGCCCCGAACGTTCGCCGACCTGGTCGGGCAGGACGCGGTGGTCAAGACGCTCACCACCGCGCTGGAGACGGGCCGGCTCGCGCACGCGTACCTGTTCTCCGGCCCGCGCGGCTCGGGGAAGACGTCGGCTGCGAAGATTCTCGCGCGCTGCATCGAGTGTGTGAACGGGCCCACCGCGACGCCCGACAACAATTGCGAGAACTGCGTCGCGATCCTCGACGGCGCCGCGCTCGACGTGCTCGAGATCGACGCGGCGTCGAACCGCGGGATCGACGAGATCCGCGCGCTGCGCGACGCGGTGAAGTTCGCGCCCGCCGCGATGCGCAAAAAAGTCTACATCATCGACGAAGCGCACATGCTCACCAAAGAAGGCGCCAACGCGTTTCTGAAAACGCTGGAAGAGCCGCCGGACTGGGCCGTGTTCGTGCTCGCGACGACGGCGCCGGAGTCGTTGCCGCCGACGATCCTGTCGCGGTGCCAGCGCTACGCGTTCCGCCGCATCGCGATCCCCACGATGATATCGCGGATGCGCGAGATCGCTGACGCCGAAGGCATTCCGATCGACGACGCCGCGCTCGGCGCGATCGCGTACCGCGCCGACGGCGGCTTGCGCGACGCGCTTACGATGCTCGAGCAGGTGTCGTCGTTCGCCGGCGGCGCCGTGGACGCCGACACCGTCGAGGCGGCGTTCGGCCAAACCGGGCGCGCGTTCGCTCGCGCGCTGCGCGACGTGACGCTCGACGGCGACGCCGCGCAGGCGCTGCGCATCATCGACGAGGCGTCGGACGCCGGCGCCGACATGAGCGGCTTGATCCGGGCGACGATCGCGGAGTTTCGCCACCTGCTCGTCGCGCGCGTGAACCCGGAATTGTTGTCGCGCGATCTCGCGGAGGACGACGCGCGCATCGCGCGCGAGCGCGCCGAAGCGACGCCCCAGGCGCGCTTGGTGCGCGCGTTGAGGCTGCTCGGCGACGCGCTGGCCGCCGCGCGCGGTTCGGGCAACGCGCGGCTCGAGCT
>JALZBE010000220.1 GCA_030947665.1 Vulcanimicrobiota bacterium
TTCAAGACCCGCTTGTCGGCCGGTTTGCCGGATTCCAGGCGTTGGATCGTGCCCGCGAAGACGGCGGCTGCTTTCGCCAGTTCGTAGATGCTGTAGCCGCGTGCGACGCGGAGGCGTGCGATGCGCGCCGAGAGTGGCTAGAACGGCGCGTCTCTGCGGTGTCCGTTGCGCTGCTTTGGGAGAGGGGACTGCCATCGTTTCGGCATCATCGCTTCGCCTTGGCGCACCAGTACGCGGCCTCGATCGGGTAGCTGATCGACGCGCGTAGGCAGACGCAGGCGAATTCTATGTCCGACGCACGTGCGGGGTCCGCGGCCGTGTAACGAAAGCCGCCGGTGGACTCGTCGACGCTCGCGTCGATACCGTTGGCGCGCAGGAAGCGGACGACCACGTCGGGGTTGAAGTCGTCGGGCTGCACGAGGCCGGCCATGTTCTGGTGCTGTTCGTTTGTCACGTCCGCCATCGAGGCGTGGAACTCGGTGAGCGGCGCCATCACGCGGTCACCGCGCCGGTTTGATGAAACGGACGGATTTCGGCAGCGGAAACGTCGCGCCGAGGGCTCGACGTTGGTACGTCGAACGCGCGTGTTGTCATTCGATGGTCCTTCCATCGGGTGACGGGCTCGGTCGGTGTTTCCGCACCGGCCGGGCCGCTTTAGTGATAAATTGCGAACGAGTCGCTATCGGATTATAGCGCGAACATGCGTTCGTATCAACGGTTCGCGTTTCATATTTTCACCGTGACGGATCTCCCGTGAGCGCAGAACGCTGAGGCGTTACAGGCCGCGGCGGATGATGATGCCGTCGCGGTCCGGGATGCGGACGGCTTCGCGTGCGCGCACGAGGTCTTCCATCGCGGCGTGCACTTCTTCGCGCGTTTGCGCCGCACGTTGCGCCGGCGCGGCGGAGGGCCGATTCGACGAGCGGCATCACGGCGTCGAGCGACACGACCGGCGCGTCGGCCAGCGTGACCTCGCCGATCAGCGTGCACTGTGCAGCGTAGCCTTCGCGGCGGAGGATCTGGCGCACGACGAGCTCGCGCTTTTCTTCGCCGTGGCTGCGGCTCCACACAAGATCGGCGAGGCGCTCGGTGACGAAGCCGGGTGCGAAGAGGGGGCGGCATTCGTAGGCGTCGACGTCGTTGCGCAACGCGGTGATGATGTCGGCCACGGTCATCCGAATCCGGAGTCTGGCCCAGGGCATTCCGGTTCCGTCGGTGACGATTTTGAAGTACGCGATGAAGCGCGAAAGCGAACGCAGCAGCTGGAGGACCTTCGTGACCGGCGCCGATCGTGACGTGCCTCGCCTTGCGTAACCCTGCCTGGTAGGGTAAGCTAGACGAGCCTAGCGGCCCTTCTCAGGTAACCCGGGTCAATGACGACCCTCGGATGGCCCCATGAGGTTCTGGTCCGGTTTCCGCTCCACTGGTCTGTCGTTCATTCTGATGGTGAGCGCTCTGCTCGTTCACGATGAAGCGGCGACAGCACAGACTCCGGTAGCCTCGCCCGCAGCTCAGCCTACGGCGCTCCCAAACGCGATCGTTCCGACAACGCCCGTTCGCATTAGTGCGGGGATCGGGCCGACCGCGGCGATCGACCCGGCGTCCGCCAAGTCATTGCTCGGCGCGGTCGAATCACAGCTAGCGTTCTGGGGCGCAGAGCGCAACATTCGCTTCGTCTTCGACGATGCCAAAGACGGCGAGTGCGCCAATGTGGATCCAGCTAAGGGCAAGGTCGATGATGCATTGCTGGAGATCACGCACGCTCATCTCATCTCGACCGACCAGAATTATGTCGTCGTCGAACAGTTCAGTCAGCACGCGGAACTCGGATTCCAGCTGTTGTCGTGCTCCCGAACGTCGCTGCTGAAATATCCGAACATTCCTCAATTTCCGAACGCGTGGAGACCGTGGACTCGCCCGAAGACCACGCTCAGTCTGCTTCCGATCGTCGGCATTGCATCGATCGCAAACGCGAGGAACTCGAACAAGACGGAGTCGGCGATCGTTTCCTTCACCGGCAGCTTCAGCGGCCTCAAACTTCCATTCTACAACGTGCCTTCGGCGCAGTTCGATTTGCTGCAAAGGGTCGGCTACGATGCAGTTCGCAGCGGCGACGGCTTGAGTGTCTGCACGTTCGCTCCCGGCCACGTAAGCTGCCCGCCGTAGCCCCATGATCTCAGTGTTGTTTCGAAACCTACTTTGCAAGTAACCGGAGGCGAGCAATGGTAAACAAGCCTTTCGTCATGAAGGACGAGCCGCGGATCCTGGTACCTGCGGACCGAGAAGCTATATATGAAAGCCGGGTCGCGGACTGGAACCGCCAGAACGGATTCGAGGACGCTGTTCTCGAGGGGCGGATCGGGAACTCGCGGGCTACGACCGGGAACACCGGGACGCCGAACCGCGATGACCATCAGGATGAAACACAGGACGCGCCGCCTGCCTGACGCGTCACCGAATGTGGTACTTATTCTCGCCGAGGAAAGCGATCCGCACGCTGCTGCGGTGAAGCTCGTGATCGAGCGGGAGCATGATGTTCGATGCATCGTCCTCGATACCGCACACTATCCGAAGACCACTTACATCAGCTCCCGAATCGACCGCGGATCGTCGACCCTCGTGTTGGACGATGGTCGTGTGATCGCGACGTCGGACATACGCTCGGTTTGGCGGCGGCGCGTCCTGAGTCACGAGATCGATGCGGACCTTTCCGATGCGGCGGCCAGAGAAGTGTCCCGCCGTGACACGCGCGCCGGCCTCGAAGGTTTCTTGCTGGGGCTCCAGCGACTTGGCTGTCCGACAATCAATGATCCGATCCGGGAGTCAGCGGGGCTGAACAAGGCATACCAGTTGACGATCGCCCGCGAGTTGGGATTGCCGATACCGCCAACGCTCATCTCGAACGACGAAGCTCGCGTGCTCGAATTCGTTCACGACGTGTGGTCGCGCGGAAGCGCCGTCGTCTTCAAAGGCTTTCATGCGCCGCAGCACGTCCTGGTCTCAACAAAGCGCTTCTTACCAGACGACACGGCGCGGCTCGGCGCGCTCCAATACGCGCCAGCCATCTTCCAAGAATTCATAGGGGGCGCAAATCTGCGGGTCACGGTGATTGACGATCATGTATTCGCAGCCGAGGTCCTCGTTTCTGTCGCTGGAGCGGAGGTCGACTGGCGCCTCGAGGTCTACAACGACGTGCGGCCGTACACGCTCGAGCGCGCTGCCGAACGGGACCTGATCGAGCTCGTCCGCGCGTTCGGTTTGCGATACGCCGCGATAGATCTCAAGCTGAGCGGGCGCGGCGAGTTGTATTTTCTCGAAGCGAATCCGTGGGGGCAGTTCCTCTTCGTTGAAATTCAGACAGGGCAGCCGATTTCGAGGGCAATCGCAAACAGCTTGATCGCTGGTCTTCTCGACGTACATATGCCCGCGTTTGGAAAATCGGGAAGTCGCATCCGCAAAGACCTGCATCGTCATTGACGGTTCCCACCTAGAGGTCGCGGCGAATGATGATGCCGTCGCGGTCCGGGATGCGAACGGCTTCGCGTGCGCGCACGAGGTCTTCCATTGCGGCGTGCACTTCTTCGCGCGTTGCGCCGGACGTTGCGCCGGCGCGGCGGAGGGCCGATTCGACGAGCAGCATCGCGGCGTCGAGCGAGAGGACCGGTGCGTCGGCCGGCGTGACCTCGCCGATCAGCGTGCATTGCGCGGCGTAGCCTTCGCGGCGGAGGATCTGGCGCACGACGAGCTCCCGCTTTTCTTCGCCGTGGCTGCGGCTCCAGACGAGATCGGCGAGGCGCTCCGTGACGAAGCCGGGCGCGAAGAGGGCGCGGCATTCGTAGGCGTCGACGTCGTTGCGCAGCGCGGTGATGATGTCGGCCACGGTCCACACCGAGATCGCGTGCAGCTGGATCTCTTGCATGAAGTCGGTGCGGCTGGTGAACTCGCCGACGAGGACGGCGAAGTCGGCCTTGGACGACGCGCGGAACTTCGCGGCTTCTTCGGGCCGCGGCTGGCTGACGAACTTCACGTGCGGCGTGCTCTTGCACTCGAGGACCGCGCGGTACGCGAGCGGGCCGAGCGGCGCGTCGAGGATGCCGTCGGGCGCGTACCTGCCGCCGACGTGCTGCGCGACGAAACCGAACAGCGCGAACGCGTCGCAGACGGCCTGCTCGAATGCTGTCGAATCCGCGCCGGTGACGGTGGTTAGGAGCCGTGTGGTGATCGCTTCGAGCGCGCGCGGTTTGATGTAGCGCGGGCGCGGCGCGAGCGTGACGGTGGGCCACTCGTCGACGGGATGGTTGGCGCGGAACTTGCGGGAGATCGGGTCCTCGACGACAGCAGGCTTGCGACCCTTGGCGGCTTCTTGCTGAATGTACAGCAGCAGATTCTCGTAGACGGACTGCTTCGTGGTCGCCGCGGTGAAGAGGCCTTGTTTGCGGCCTTCGTCGAGGATGGTTTGTGCGTCGCGCGGCTTGCCGTCGGCAAGTAGCGCGATGATCTGGCCACGGAAGGTGTCCGCGGCGCCGGTGCGATCTGCTGCGGGGCGGCGCGACTTGGGCATAATGCGGACCCGTTTCCGTTGCCCGGCGCCAACCTGCCTTCTTATCGTCGCCCGATCCACCCGGGGCCCGGTCGCGCGCGTACGGTATTGACACACGGTTCTCGATACGAGAGCCTAGCGGCTGGACCGCACAACTCGACGAGGCGAAGTACGCTGTGAGGATAGGCCGGTACAAGTCTCGACCGATTCACACTGAGGAAGCGACCACGCTTCCGTGCACGAATCCCGGACCTGTCAACAATACGGGGCCTTAGCTGAGAGGCCACGAAGGCCGCGCGCCGGACGATATGCACTACCGCCCTGAAGACCGCTCGCCGCAAACTCACCCAGGTCGTCGCTGCTACGCGATTATCCGACCTGGCCTTGCCGCCAGCCAACCATCTCGAACTCCACAAAGAGGGCGGCCGCTACAACGGTTATCACTCGATCGAGGTCAACGATCACGTACCGGGTCCTGTTCCGTTGGACCGACGCCGGTGCGATGGACATCGTCATCGACGACTATCACAACTAATATTCTACTCGCTCCTAACGCCACTACGGAGCCTTCGAACTACAATGAATCTCCCTATCCCCACCCATCAGCGCCCGCCGACCCCGGGCGACGTGTTGCTGTACGACTTCCTCGAGCCGCTCGGCGTCTCGCAGGCCGACTTCGCGAAGCGCATTGACGTCACGCCGGCGCGCCTGAACGAGATCATCAAGGGCAAGCGCACCGTTACGCCCGACACGGCGCTGCGGTTCGAACGCGCCCTCGGCGCGTCGGCAGCATTTTGGCTGAACTTGCAGCAGATCGTCGACCTGTTTGACGCCATGCACTCGGAGAGCACAAAGGCAATCAAGAAAATCAAGCCACTCAGGAAAGTCGCCTAACGGTCTCGAAGGACCGATATCGGTGCAAACCTCGACGTAGCCCTTCTCCTAGCCCAGGGGGATTCGCTTCTCACGCACCTACGAGATCCTGACGAATGCTCACGTTCACGGAGCGCCGCTCGATCGTGGCCCGGGGGTTCAATTCTCCGCCGTTGCCTCATCGAGCCGCACGGCAATCTGCTTCACGGCCAATTGCTACGGTGGACCGGTCAGCCAGCAGTCGCGATGGCGTAGGTACGGAAGTGAAC
>JALZBE010000676.1 GCA_030947665.1 Vulcanimicrobiota bacterium
ACCTCGCCCAGCAGCGTGTCGAGGCCGCGCAAAAGCGCGCCCCCGCCGGTCAGGATGACGCCGCGGTCGATGATGTCGGCCGCCAGCTCGGGCGGGGTCTTTTCGAGCACGGCCTTGACCGCTTCGACGATCGCTTGCACCGGCTCGAACAGCGCCTCGCGAACCTCTTCCGACGTGATCTTCACGGTCTTGGGCAGCCCGTTGATCAAGTCGCGGCCGCGAATCTCCATCGCGAGCTCTTGGTCGAGCCGGTACGCCGAGCCGATCTTGATCTTGATCTCTTCGGAGGTGCGCTCGCCGATCATCAGGTTGTAGACGCGGCGGATGTGGCGGATGATCGCCTCGTCGAGCTTGTTGCCGGCGACCCGGATCGACTGCGACACCACGATCCCGCCCAGCGAGATCACGGCGACGTCGGTGGTGCCGCCGCCGATGTCCACGACCATGTTGCCCGACGGCCCGTCGATCGGGAGCCCGGCGCCGATCGCGGCGGCCATCGGCTCCTCGATGATGTCGACGGATTTCGCGCCGGCGAGTTTGGCCGCGTCGCGAACCGCGCGCTCCTCGACCGACGTGATCTCGGCGGGGACGCAGATGACGACGGACGGCTTGGGCCGGAAGAGCATCGCGAAGAACGACCGCTGCCGGGTGACTTTCTTGATGAAGTACCCGAGCATCGCTTCGGTCACTTCGAAGTCGGCGATCACGCCGTCGCGCAGCGGCCGGATCGCCTGGATGTTGCTCGGCGTCTTGCCGAGCATCAGCCGCGCCTCTTCGCCTACCGCCAGCGTCTTGTTGGTGCGCACGTCCTTCGCGACGACGGACGGCTCACGCAACACGATGCCCTTGCCCTTGACGTAGACGAGGACGTTGGCGGTACCAAGATCGATCCCGATGTCGATGACAGTGACTCCCGGACTGGCTCCGCTCGCTGGACACGCGACGGAGCCGTTGTTGAAAACGGCTCCAGGGGGTTCGGCCCCCGGCCCGGGATTCCTCAGCCGCTGCCAGAGCAACCATCCGGAGTGGAACCCGGGCCTCGGGCCTGCGCGTATTTCGTATCAGCCGTGAACCATGAGAGGGGAGCGATGGGCATCAACGTGGCGCCGAAGGCATTCAGAGGTTGCGGGATCGTCGCGGCGGCGTGTGTCGTCGCGCTGTGCGGCGCCCCGCAGGCGCGAGCAGCGGACCCGCCGACGCCGAAAGAGCTGTACCGGCAAGCGCTCGTCGTGATGAACGATCTCAAGGAACCGGCGTTCGTGTCGTTCCGCCTCGAAGGCACCAGCGAAGGGATGCGGGTCGATTGGACGACCGAAAACTGCGATAACGTGGAAGTCGACCGGCGGTCATACACGTTTGGAAACAACCAGGTTCACTGGGCGCTTCGGCACCGTACTGCAGACTTTCGAACCGAGGTCGTGGACGCTGCGGACGGTCGCCGGTATGTTTCCAACGTCGATCCGACGTGGTTGACCACGTATCGTTTATTGCGCAATGTTCCGTTTCACTTCGGTCCTTTGCACTGTCAGTCGGGGCCCGCGCGCAACCAACCGACGCCGGCGCCGAGCGAACCCCCTGCCAGTCCCGGTCCGGCGTTGAAGGTGATCGGAACGGTCGTCGCGCTCGGCCCCGGCATCTATAATGTCGAAGACCGCGGTGACCGCGCGTGCGCAAACGGCGATCCGGGACACGCACTTCATCTTTGGTCGCGCACGAACAGCCCAAGCCAAACGCTCTCCGACGTGGTCATCGACCTTCGGTCACTGCGGTTCTGCTCGGTTCGATTCGCGGTACGCGACGGCGGTCCGATTGGAGGGAGCGTCATCTTCGAGGAGCATTTCGCGGACGTCGGCGGCTACTGGCTTCAGACCGACGGTTTCCTCGAGGGCACGGCGCGCATCGCCGGGATCAAGGCCTCGCACGGCGTGTGGCGCTACCGTATGTCCGACTTCAAGTTCCCGGATTCGGTGCCGCAAGAAGCGTTCGTGGCCCCGCCCGCCTTCGATCCGGCTCCGTACTTGCGCGCGCACCAGTTGGTCGATATCGGCGG
>JALZBE010000677.1 GCA_030947665.1 Vulcanimicrobiota bacterium
CGCCCTCTTCTTTTTGCCAAGGCGCGCGGTTCGGCCGCGGTCAACTCGGGGAAACTCGGAATGCCGCCGCTCGACCGAGGGGAGCCGCCTTGTTCAGAATCATCTTACGCATTGCCACCGTAGTTTCGATCGTGAAGTTCGTCATGCACTTCATCGGACGCCGTCGCGACGGAGGCCGCTGACCGGGGGTCCGGCCGCCCCTGCGGTAAACTCATGTCCCCCTAAAACGGGGGTGTAGCCGGACGCCGCCAGGGCAAACGCTTGGCGGGACCCATGCCCACTGTCCCACGCCTCGGCCTTACCGGCCGGGGCGTATTCTCACGGACCGGTCTTATCCTCGGGAACGCATCGCCGCGACGCAGTCCGCGATGCGCTTTTCGCGCGTCTGAGGGCGCTTGGCATCCTGGACGGCAAGCACCCATTCCTTGCGGTGCGTGAAGCCCATCGCGTCGAACTTGACGCGCACGCGCGCGCGCTCGAGCGCACGCCCCAGATCGTCGGGCACGTCGATGGTGCGCTCCTTGGTATCTTCGCGCATCGTGAGTTTTACGCGGTCGCCACCAGCGCATCCCGCCGATGAAGACGTGATGTTCGAGCGGCACCGAACGCGGGTACGCAGTCGGCAATAGGAGGTACTGCCGATGGCAACCCGTTCGACCACGACCGGCCGGAAGAAAAGTGCCGGCCGCAAGAAGACCACTGCGCGTAAGAAAACGACCGGCCGCAAAAAGACGACCGCGCGCAAGAAGAGCACGGCGACCCGCAAGAAGACGACTCGCAAGAAGAGCACCGGCGCGCGCAAGAAGACGGCACGACGCAAGAAGAGCACGGGCGGCCGCAAGAAGACCGGTGGACGCAAGAAGGCCGTCGGGCGCAAGAAGAGCGCGTCGCGTCGTAAGTACAGCAAGAGCGCATCAGAGACCGTGCATAGCGAGATGAAGCGCTACAAGAGCGGCAAGGCGCGCAGCGGTCCCGGCGGCAAAGGCGGCAAGGTGAAGAGCCGCAAACAGGCGATCGCGATCGGACTCTCCGAAGCGCGCGCGGCCGGCAAGAAAGTCCCCAAGCGGCGCAGCGGCGGCCGCAAGAAGAAGGCCTAGAAGTCGTAGTCTATCGTGACGGGCGCATGGTCCGAGAAACGCTCGTCACGATAGATCGACGCCGTGCGCACGCGCGGCGCGAGGTCCGGCGTGACGAGCTGGTAGTCGATGCGCCAGCCGAGGTTGTTCTCCCACGCGCCTTTCCAGCCTGACCACCACGTGAACTGTCTTTTGTCGTCGGGCCGCACGACGCGAAACGCGTCGGTCCACCCGACGCGGCCGATCACGTCGTCCATCCACGCGCGCTCCTGCGGCAGAAAGCCGGTCACGCCCGTGCACGACTTCACGCTGAACACGTCGATGTCGCGGTGCGCGATGTTGTAGTCGCCGCACACGATGAACGGGTGGCCTTCGGCCTTCATCTGCGCGAGGCTGGCGATGAAGCGGTCGAGGAAGTTCTCCTTGACCGCCTGGCGCGCAGGGCCCGTCGTCCCGGACGGCACGTACAGCGACGCGACGGACAGCCCGTTCGCGAAGTCCATCCGCACGAAGCGGCCTTCCGCGTCCATGTCCTCCATGCCCATGCCGCGCACGATCCGCTCCGGCTGCTGCTTGGCGTAGATCGCGACGCCGGAGTAGCCTTTTTTTTTGCGCGTCGACGAACGCGTAGTTGTAGCGCGTGAGATCCAGGGCCTCGGGCGGCAGCTGGTGCTCCTGCGCCTTGGTCTCCTGGAGACACAGGACGTCGGGGTCCTGCGCGTCCATCCACACGAAGAAGCCCTTGCGGGCCGCGGCCCTGATCCCGTTTAAGTTGCAGGTCATGACTCGGAACACGATGCCGAAGATTGAGCCCGGAAGCTTCCCGATCCCTCGCGAGCGCGACGCGACCGTCCGGGTCGGCGACCGCACTGTCGCGCTCACCAACTTGCACAAGGTATTCTTTCCGGCGACGGGCGCGACCAAGGGCGACCTGCTCCAGTACTACGCCGACGTGTCGCCGTTCCTGATCC
>JALZBE010000221.1 GCA_030947665.1 Vulcanimicrobiota bacterium
GAGCAGCGCACCGCCCGCGCCGCCGAGCGCTTCGAGCTGATGCGTCACGAGCTCGTCGAGCAACACGTCGGATGACGCCGGCGCGCGTAGCGCCAAGGCGACGGCGATCGGCCAGCCTTCCGTGCGGCGGACGAGCGCGTTCGCCCGCGCGTCGTCGAGCGCGACGCCGAGCGAACGCGCGAGCGCGTGCGTGCGCGGCAGGTCGAATCGCAGCGCGTTCGCGTCGACGAGCGCGCCGTGCCCCGCCGCGACCGCTTCGGGCAACCCGACGTCGAGCGGGACGCGCGCCAGCAGCACGAGACGCACCGTGTGCGGAAGCCGGCGCGCAACGCTGCGCGCGAACGCGGCGAACGACGCACCCAGCACGTGCGCGTCGTCGACCACGATGCGCAGCGGTGCGTCGACGTGCGTCAGCTCTTCGGCGAACGCCGCGCCGAGTCGCTCGGGATCGGCGTGCTGCTCGGCGAGCGCGAGCGTCAGCCGCCCGACGTCGGGGCGTACGACGCGCACGTGCGCGAGCAGCGCGCCCGCGAACCCATCGGTCTCCCACGGCTGCGCGTCGTACCACGCGACATCAGATTGGCCGGCGAGCGCGGCGTGCACGCTCGTCGTCTTCCCGTATCCCGCCGGCGCCTGCACGACCACGAACGCGGCGTCACGAAGCGCCTGCGCGAGCGCATCGGGGACGGGCGTCAGACGTCCTTCTCCAGGGGCCCGCCGGCCTCGCGCTCGATGGCGTCACGCTCGCGCCGCGTGCGCGTTCCGCGGCGCGGTTTGGGCTCCATCGGTCCGGCGCCGCTCTTCTGCCGCACGGCGATCCACTGCTCCGCGCCCAAGCGCCCGAGCACCGGCGGGGCCGAGTCCTTCGATTTTTTCTTCGGGGTCTTCTTCGGCATCGTCGCGTCTCCGAGCGCTTGCGTTCACGGGACGGGCTCTGCGGACCCGCGCCGAAGGTGGACGCCGATGCCGATCATCGAGACGCGCGAGCTGCGCAAGGTGTTCCGGTCGCTCGTTCGCCGGCCCGGGGTGGCGGGGACGCTGCGCACGCTGTTCTCGCGCGACTACGAGGACAAGGTCGCGGTCGAAGGCATCACGATGGCGCTCGACGAGGGCGAGCTGGTGGGGTACATCGGACCCAACGGCGCGGGCAAGTCGACGACGATCAAGATGCTCACCGGCATCCTCGTGCCGACGTCGGGCAACGTTCGCGTCGCGGGGCTCGTGCCGTACGAGCAGCGGCAGAAAAACGCGCGCAACATCGGCGTCGTGTTCGGGCAGCGCTCGCAGCTGTACTGGGATCTGCCGCTGGTCGAGTCGTTCGAGCTGCTGCGCGCGATCTACGGGATCAAGCCGGACCGGTACCGCGCCAACCTCGACCACTTCACCGAGACGCTCGACATGGGGCCGTTCCTGCGCACGCCGGTGCGCCAGCTCTCGCTCGGCCAGCGGATGCGCGGCGACTTCGCGGCGGCGATGCTGCACGATCCGCCCGTCGTGTTCCTCGACGAGCCGACGATCGGCCTCGACGTCGTCGCGAAAGAGGCGATCCGCGATTTCATCGGGCGCGTGAACCGCGAGCGCGGCACGACGTTCATTCTCACGACGCACGACCTCGCCGACGTCGAGCGGCTGTGCCGGCGCATCGTGCTGATCGACAAGGGAACGCTGGTCTACGACGGCGAGATCGACGCGCTGCGCGACCGTTACGGCACGCACCGCACGCTGGTGGTGACCTTCGCGGAGCCGACGCCCGAGGTGAAGGTCGCAGGCGCCGAGCTCGAGTCGCGCGAGGGCGACGTGGTGCGGCTGCGCTTCGACCGCCGCACGGTTTCCGCCGAGGTCGTCATTCGCCGGGTCGCGGACGCCTACTGCGTGCGCGACCTCTCGATCGAAGAGCCCGAGCTGGAATCGATCATCCGCCGCATCTACCTCGAAGGGTACAGCGACGCGCCGGCTTCGCCCGCAGGCGAAGCCGCTACGGCACCCGCGTGATGAGCTGCGGGTGCGCGTTGGTGCCCAGCACGCCGATCGACGACTGATGGTCCGCGCCGTCGCTGTGGAACACGAGCACGAGCTGCGAGCCCGACGGCATCTGCAGCGGCGAGTTCACCGTCACGTCGGCGCTGCCGTCGGTCCCGGCCGTGAAGTTGTTCGTCGTGCCGATGAGGTCCAGCGGCGTGAACACCGCGCCGGTGCGGCCGGCGAGCTGGCGCACGAACAGGCTGTAGCGGCCGTTCGGGACCAGGCGGTGGAACACGGCGTGCACTTTGGTCGTCTGCGGGCCGGGGTCGAACGTCGCGGTCCCGTCGGCGGTCCGCCAGGCGCCCAGGCCGGTGTGGATCGACTCGTTGTGCGCGTTGTAAAGCGTCGCGGCGTCGGAGTCGTTGTCGCCGGGCGGGCGGATGCCGTAGTCGTGCGGGTTGTCGCCGGTCTGCGCTTGCGAGCTGGCGTCGCGGACGAATATCTGGGGCGGCTGCGCGGTGGTCGCGGCGGTCACGGGTTGAAACGTCGCGCTGGCCAGCGCGAAGAGCACGGCGGCTGCTAGCATGTCCGTAATACGATTCGAGCACCCGCGGCGTTCCCTCTCCGACGTCCTCGCGCCGTACCTCGCCTTCGCGGCCAAGGCGTTCTCGCGCGAAGCGACCTACCGCATGGAAGTCTTCACCAATGTGGGGTCGCTCATCGTGCGGCTCTACCTGATGAAGATGGTGTGGACGGCGCTCTACGCGCAGAACGCCGCGCCCGCCGGCGTGCCGCTCCACGCGATCCTGACGTACACGTGCGTCGCGCTGCTGATGTCGCTGGTGATGGAGATCGACGGCACGCGCGCCATACGCGAGAAGATCCGCGAAGGCACGATCGCGACGGACCTGATGAAGCCGATCAGCCTCCCGATGTACTTTTTCAGCGACGGCGTCGGCATGACGCTGCTGCACGCCGTGCTGATCGTCCCGGCGCTGCTGCTGTCGCTGTTCATCGTGCGCATCGACGTGCCGCCCGCGCCCGTCCTCGCGGCGTTCGCGCTGAGCTTCATGCTTGGCTACTTCGTCAACTTCATGCTGAACTTCTTGATGAACTGCGTCGCGTTCTGGACGCTCGAGACGTTCGCCGTGCAGCTCGTGGTGCGCTGGGTCAGCGATCTGCTCAGCGGCCAGATCGTGCCGCTGATCTTCTTTCCCGGCGTGTTGCAGAAGATCGTGCTCGCGCTGCCGTTCGCGGCGATCTACTCGACGCCGCTGCTGATCTATCTCGGCAAGATCCCGCCGTCGGGATATGCGGGCGCGATGACGGCCCAGGTGGGCTGGGCCGCCGCGTTCGCGTTGCTGTCGGCGCTGGTGTGGCGGGCGGCGCAGCGCCGGGTCGTGGTTCAGGGCGGCTAGGCGCGAGAGTGCGCGCTATTTTCCGTGCTTGGTCGTGAGCTGGATGCGCGTCGTGGTTTCGTCCGTGTTCGCGACGATCACGGATTGATCGCCGTCCGCGTGTTCGTCGACGAACGTGCCGCCCGTCTTGCCGCCGACGGTGATGATGCTGCTCTTCCAGCTCGCCGGCAGATGCGACTTGTACCACTCGGAGACTTTCCTCGCGTCGTCCTTGGTCGTGTAGACGTGCATCGTCACCGATGTGCCGTTGCCCGACGCGGATAGTGCCTGGTCCTTACCTTCGGCCGCATCCGGATACACCGGAATGTCGATGTAGCCCGTCGAGGCCCCGTTACCCGATGAGCTGCTGACCGACGTACCGCCGGCGGACCCGGTCGCGGTGACGATCGGGGCGGTAGACGCGTCCGAGGCCGGCGCCGTCGTCGCGGCGGCGTCCGCGGCGGGCGTCGCACCGGCTTGCGTGGTCGTGTCCGTCGATGATGTGGACTGGTCGGTTTTCTTCGCGCACCCGGTGAACAGCAGCGCGGCGCACAACACGGCGGCGCCCGCGAGATGGAGAGACTTCATCGGCTACCTCGTGGAGAAGATCGATTGATCGGCGCACTTCGCGCCGGGTTCGGCAAACCCCGGGCGGTCGCGGAACGGCGCGGCGCGAACCATGCAGGCGGAGGCCCCGATGGACACGATCGACCGCCCGAACCGCACCACGCACGACGTGACGAACCAGCCGCCGCCGCTCGCCGGGTACGACGTGGCCGCGCGGGACGCCGCGCTGCTCGAGGGCGTGCGGCGCGAAGGCGCCGGCTGGGACGATGACGGCCTGCACGCGCTCGGGATACTGGCCGGTTCGGAAGAAGCGATCGCGTGGGGGTTCGAAGCCAACGGCTTCGAGCCTGAGCTGCGCACGCACGACCGATTTGGAAACCGCATCGACGAGGTGACGTTCCACCCGAGCTGGCACCGGCTCATGGAAGTCGCCGTCTCGCACGGCCTGCACGGCGCGCCGTGGCGCGAGCCCCGCGACGGCGCGCACGTCGCGCGCGCGGCGCGCTTCTACGTATGGTCGCAGGCGGAGTCCGGCCACGGCTGCCCGATCTCGATGACGTACGCGTCGGTGCCCGTGCTGCGCCGCCGCGCCGATCTCGCCGCACTCTTCGAGCCGGCCCTGACGTCCACGGAATACGAGCCCGGATTGCGTCCGCTGCGCGAAAAGCGCGGCGCGCTCTGTGGCATGGCGATGACCGAGAAGCAAGGCGGCTCCGACGTGCGCGCCAACACGACCCGCGCCGAGCCGTTCGACGGCGACACGTACGCGC
Source organism: Vulcanimicrobiota bacterium (assembly GCA_030947665.1). GTDB lineage: Bacteria > Vulcanimicrobiota > Vulcanimicrobiia > Vulcanimicrobiales > Vulcanimicrobiaceae > Vulcanimicrobium. The sequence goes on from JALZBE010000221.1 coordinate 4,697, forward strand.
TCACCGGTCACAAGTGGTTCTGCTCGGCGCCGATGTCCGATGCGTTCTTGGTGCTCGCGCAAGCGCCCGAAGGGCTGACGTGCTTCTTCTTGCCGCGCGTTCTGCCCGACGGCACGCGCAACGCGTTTCGCATTCAGCGTTTGAAAGACAAGCTCGGGAACCGTTCGAACGCATCGAGCGAGATCGAGCTCGATGAAGCGCTCGCGCTGCGCATCGGTGACGAAGGCCGCGGCGTGGCGACGATCATCGAGATGGTCAACCACACGCGATTGGACTGCATCGCGGGCAGCGCGTCGCTGATGCGCCAGGCGTTCGCGCAGGCGGCGCACCACGCGCGGCATCGCCGCGCGTTCGGCGCGCGGCTGGTCGAGCAGCCGTTGATGCGCAACGTGCTGGCGGACCTCGCGCTGGAATCCGAAGCTGCGACCGCGCTGCTGCTGCGGCTCGCGCGCGCGTTCGACCGCGGCGCGGATCCCGCCGAAGCGGCGTTCGCGCGGCTGGGCATCGCGCTGGGCAAATATTGGGTCTGCAAGCGCACGCCGGCGCACGTCGGCGAGGCGCTGGAATGTCTGGGCGGCAACGGCTACGTCGAGGAGAGCGTCATGCCGCGGCTGTACCGCGAAGCGCCGCTCAACTCCATCTGGGAAGGTTCCGGCAACGTCAACGCGCTGGATCTGCTGCGCGCGCTCGCCAAGCAGCCCGCGTCGCTCGACGCCTACGCCGCCGAGGTCGCGCTCGCGCGGGGCGCCGACGCGCGGCTCGACCGCGCTTCCGCATCGCTGAGCGACGCGCTCGGCGCGGACCGCGCCTCGCTGGAAGCGGACGCTCGACGCATCGTCGAGCGCATGGCGCTGGTGCTGCAAGCATCGCTGCTCGTGCGGTTCGCACCGCCCGCCGTCGCCGACGCATTCTGCGCGACGCGGCTGGGCGGTGAGGGCGGCATCGCTTTCGGCACGCTGCCGGCG
>JALZBE010000018.1 GCA_030947665.1 Vulcanimicrobiota bacterium
AGCTCGACCAAAACCAGAGCGTCGCAAACGCGAAGTACGTCAGCGTCAGACCGCACGAACCAGCCGCATACAGCGGCTGCGACGTCAGCGCGCGATACCCGGGCCGTCCCAGCCGCGCAATCATCAGCGTTTGATATAGCTTGTTGATGCTGACGCCCAGGCCGAGCAGGACGCCGAAGCACACGAACATCGACGTCTGGCCGTGCCAGAGCCCGATCGAGAAGAACGCGACGAAGTACGCGATCGTGCCTAGCAGCGGCTCGACGGAGCGTGACGGATACCGCCGCATGAGCCCGAGGAGCAGCGGTGAGTACACGTACGTCTTCATCCAGTTCGATAGCGTCATGTGCCAGCGGCCCCAGAAGTCGATGAAGCCCCGCGCGCTGAACGGCTTGTTGAAGTTCTCGGGCAGCTCGAACCGCAAAAACCGTGCGACCCCGATCACGACGTCCGTGTAGCCGGAGAAGTTGAAGTAGAGGAACAGCGGGAACGCCGCCGTCGCGACGCTCGCGTCCACCACCCGTTCCCCGAGCGGGGAAGCGACGGAGAGCGCGATGACGGCATGGCCGTGCGCGTACAAGAGCAGCGGCGACAGGGCGCTCACTTTGAAAAACCCGATGATGATTCGCTTGGCGCCGTGCGAGGCCGCCGCCGCGTCAAGCCGCGACGGCTCGACGGACTCGTTGCGCCGGTAGTCGCGGTAGAATTGGATCGGCCCCGAGACGAGCGCGGTGAAGTTTAGCGTGTAGTTCGCGTACGACAGGAACCCGACGCGTTCGGGCAATGCTTCCTGGTATGCATCGATCACCAGGTGCAGGACGCGAAAGAACACGTACGACATCCCGACCGTGAAATACACGAACGGCAGGGTCAGGGCGCCCGGGACGAACGTATACCGTTTCAGCGCGCAAAACACGATGAGGACCACGCCTAGCACCGTCCACAGCAGCGCGCGGCTCTTCCGGCGTTCGAGCAGCTTCATGCCGGCGAACCCGAGCAGCAGCAGCGCGGCGAACGGCGCCAACTGGGCGGGATCGCGGGTGAATGTCACGATGAAGAGCAGGTTCGCGACGAGCAGCACCGCTCGCCGCCACAGGGATGCGCTCGACAGGTTGATCGCGGCGGCCACGGCCGCGGCGAAGCCGAGAAACTCGTACGACGGAACGTTCACGCCGAGCGTTCAGCGCCGCCGCGCGTTCGTCTTTGCGTCGATCAGCTCGGCCAGCTCGCCGACGTTGTTCAGAGCGGAGACTTGCGAGGCCGCGAACTCGACGCCGAAGGCCTGTTCGACGGTGAAGATCACGCGGAGGTGCGCGAAGCTGTCCCAGCCGTCGACCTGATCCGCGGTCAAATCCGGGCGCGCGACGATCGTGTCGTCATCGAACACGTCCCGGAGAATTTCGGTCAGCTTGTCGAAGATCGCGTCGAGCGGCATGCCGTCTCATCCTCTGGCGTGGGAGTCGTGTTGTCCGGCGAGCGGCGGCGTGCGTTCCGAAGGACCGGCTGCGCGCAGGCGAGAAATTCGGATGTGCAGGCCGTTTTTGGTCGCGGAAAAACATGAATTCCTCCGAACTGTACTTAGACCTTTTGAAAAAGGTCTTGACGAATACGCTCAGCGCACGTGAACCGGACGTCGACGGTTCGGAATCGGGCTTCGTGCTCGACTTCTTGAGCCATTACGTGCGCGGCCCGGCGGTCTCCATGCTGCCGCGCGCCCGCATGGACAACATCCAGGCGTGTGTTACCAACGTCGTCGCCCGCAACGTGCCGGGCGATCTCATCGAGACCGGCGTCTGGCGCGGCGGCGCGACAATCTTCATGCGAGCGATCCTCGCGGCGCTCGGCGACACGCAGCGCAGCGTGTGGGTCGCCGATTCCTTCGAGGGGCTACCGGAGCCGGATGCGGAGCGCTTCCCTCTTGAAGCGCGCGCGCACAAAAGCGCCGTCATGAAACAGGGCTACGCGCACTTTGCCGCGAGCCTCGAGGACGTTCGCGCGAACTTCGCGGCGTTCGGGCTGCTGGACGACCGCGTCAAGTTCCTCAAAGGCTGGTTCAAAGACACGTTGCCGACCGCGCCGATCGAGCGGTTGGCGGTGATCCGGCTTGACGGCGACTACTACGAGTCCACGATGGACGGTCTGACGAACCTCTACGACAAACTCTCCCCCGGCGGCTACGTCATCGTCGACGACTACGGCGAAGACGCGTGGACGTATTGCCGCCAGGCGGTCGACGAATTTCGCGCGGCCCGCGGTTGTACCGATCCGCTGGTGCAGGTCGACCGGCGTTGCTTCTATTGGCAACGGTCCGCCGAACCCGGCGTGACGCCGCGCTAGCCGCTACACCGGCACGAGGCTGAAGCCGTCGCGGTCAACGCGCATCGGCGCGAGCGCGATCTCGGCGTCGGTCCCGAGCTCCCACTCGGCGGCTTCGGAGCCGTCCGCGGACGTTTGGCGGAATCCGAGTTTTGCATAGTGGTCGCGAACCATGCCGTTTTTCGCCGTAGGCAGATACACGCCGACCAGCGTGCGGATGCCGCGCTCGCGCGCATGGTGGATGATCTCGCGCAGCACCATTTGCTCCACGTGCCGGCCCAGCACGCGGCAGCTCATCAGCCACGTGTCGATCTCCCACGTGTCGGCGGAGCGCGGGCGGCAGACGACGACGCTGATCATGCCGTTGTCGCCAAACAGGTCGATCAGCCGGACCTGGAGCGTGAAACGGCTTGGGTCCAACTCGAGCTCCGCGATCGCGGCTTCCGTGTAGCGCCGCGTCGTCAGGTTGAACTGATTCGATTTGTTCACGAGCTGGGCGATGCGAGACCGCCCGAGGGCGTCGAACGGCCGAAAGACGATCTCCATCTTCAACGACGCGAGGTAGCCCTCGATGCCGCCGGCCTGGCCTTGCAGCGCGACGCGGCGTGCGTTCTGCTGGTACATCTCTGCGCGCGTGCGGTCCTCGTCGGAGAACGCGATGGTTTCGAAATAGCCGGCCGCCGCGAGCGTACGCGCGTACAGCGCCGGGTTGTCGGGCAGCTCGGGGACGGCGACGTCCGGCAGCAGCGTGCGCACCAGCGCGCGTTCGGCGGGGTTATCGTCCATGAAGACCACGGCGTCGGTGCCCAGCGCCAATTCCGCTGCGATCGCGGCGATGTTGGTCGCCTTGTCCTCCCAGTTGGCCTGGAACACGGCGATGTGGTTTTCGCGCAGCAGCATCTCGGGATGGTGCACGAACGCGGACCGCGCGACGTGGTCGGTGTTCTTCGACGACACGGCCAGCACCACGCCGCGGTCGCGCAGTGCCAGCGCCTGCCGCTGCACGTCGAGATACGCCTCGCCCGTAGCGTCGCCTTGGCCGATCACGAGCCCTTCGAGCCCGTCGTCGCCGATGACGCCGCCCCATAGCGTGTTGTCCAGATCCAGCACCAGACACTTGCGGCTCTTGCCGCGCAGCGCGCCCAAGACTCGGCCCACGTGGTCGGCGTAGAGCGGTACGAACTCCGACGCGAACGGAAACTTCGCGAGGTTCCATTGCGTGGCCGAGTGCCAATGGCTCAAGCCCACGGTCTCGGCGATGGCGGCAACGTCGAGCACGATATCGGGCGTATCGCCGAGCGACCGCACGAGCGCCGCGTTGAATGCCGCGGTCAAGCTGCGCAGCGAGCCCGCGGCGACGCGATCGAAGTTTCCGAACACCGTCTCCGGGAGCGGCGCCAGCGTTTGGACGATGCTCAGCGCGCGCCCGTGATCGCGGAAGCCCGAGCGCAGCGTGCGCAAGAACTCCGTTGAGTTCTCCACCATCGCCGACGCCGCGGCGGCATCGTGCAGTCCCGGCTGCAGCGGTAGACCGCGATAGTCGAGGGCGAGCAGCACGGCGTCGGGATTCGCGCGGTTGATCGACGAGTCGCGCGACAATGCCTCTTGCACGGTCTGCGCGAAATCAGCCTGCACGCACTCGAGCGCGACGCCGTGCCGCACGGCCGTCGCGACGAGCGCCGGGACGACGTGATCGAGCGTGCCGTTTCCGAGCACCCCCAGCCGAAACGGCGTCAGCGGCGCGAGGTCGTGGCCGCGGGCGCGGAGCGCGTCGATCGTTGCGGCGAGGCGCTGCAGCTGGTTATCGTTCAAGGCGTGACCGGCCAAGAACCGCAGCGAGGAAACGCGATCGTCGTCCGGCGACTCCAGCACGCGCCGGCAGCGCTGCCGGAAATCGTCGGGCGGCCGCGGCAGCCAACTTAGGCTCGAGTAGAGATCGTCACTCATGCTGCCGGCAAAACGCGGCGCCGGCCGGTCATCGCTTCGGCACCCACGCGGACTGCGGCAGCGACAGGAGATAGTCGCTGATCAGCTTGCCGAAGTAGATGTTGAGGCGCGCGTTCGGATGCACGTCGTCGATGGTCGCCCACAGCGGGCGCGCCCCGCTGGTGCGTTGGTACGCAATGAGATCGTCGAAGCTGTCGTATTGGATGACGTCGAGGTTCTTCACGGCATCGATGTACGCCCTGACGGTCTTGAGGTGCCAGTCGTATCCGTCGAGCGGAAGGTCGCCATCCCTGGGGTTCACTTCGCGCCCGTAGAAATACTCGCTCGCGCTTAACTGGCTCCCCGCGTACGCCCAGATGAGGCCGACCTTGGTGTGCGTCGGCTTGAGCGAGTCGATGATGTCTTGAACCTTTGCGCGCATCTTCACGAACATCGCGTTGTACGCGAGCTTGGGGTCCATCGAGCTCACTTCGTACGTGCTCATCTGCATGAGCACCAGATCCATCCCGCGCGGAGCGACGAAGTTCGTCACGTAGTCGTGGAACGAGATCAGGCTCGGACCGTCGGTGCGAACCTGATGACACCGGACGGGGCGCGGCAGCTTGTGCGACGCGTTGAGGTTGGCCTCGATCTGGCCGCAGACCGAGTCCGGACCGATCGCGTCGAAGTACGTCGACGACGCGCCGATGTAAAGCACCTCGAAGTGCTGCTTGTCGACCGGCGTCGTATCGGTAAACCCGACTTCGGACAGCCGGGATTGCGGTAGCGGAAACCGCCGGATGCGGCGATTGCCCCCGTCGGTGACGACGGCGCTCTTGCCCTGGATGGTGATGCCGGCCGGTTCGTAGAAGCGCGACGCCGACAGCTCGCCGTCGTGGAATCCCGCGTTCTCGACGGGATGCGCGAAGCCGCCGCCGGCGACGACGCGCGAAAACGGACCGTTGACGAACGGCCGCGCGGAGAGGCGCAAGTACCGGACGTTGTTCGCCTGGATGTCCGTGAAGAGCAACTCGCGATGGTTGAGCGCGACGAGCGCATCGGGATATCCGATCGGCGTACCGTCGCCGTTCAAGGTCAACTGCACGCGGTCTTCGGAGTGATCGCTGGGTTTCGTGGCGATCAGGTAGACCGGCGAGCTGGTGTAGATGATGCCGTCGCTGTCGGCGTTGTCGACCGCGACGCCGAACACGCGTTTGTCGCTGGTCGGCACGGTTGTCAGCTTACCGTCGCGGCTGAGCATGCGCAGCCCGCCGCCGTAATCGGCGACGTACAGATTACCGCGCCGGTCGAACGCCAGCGCGCGCGGATCGGTGAGCCGCCCCGTCGCCGCATCTCCGTCGACCGATCGCTTGTCGCCGGGCTTGCCGGCGACGGTCGACACCACGCCGTGGTCGAGCTTGCGAACGCACCCGTTGCCCGAATCGGCGATGTAGAGCACACCGCCGGTTCCGACGGCGAGCCCGGAGGGCATGTTGAACTGCGATTGCGCCGCCGGACCGTCGCGATGTCCGCCGAGCACCGAACGTCCGTCCGCGGCGAGCGCGCCCGTGCCGGCGACCGTCGACACCACGCCGTTCTGGAGGCGCCGAATGCGCTGCGCGTCCCGGTCGGCGATGTAGATGCTTCCGTCGGGCGCCGCGGCGACGCCGACGGGCAGCAGGAACGAAGCCGACGCGGCTGGGCCGTCGTCGATCCCCGCGCGTCCCGATCCGGCGAGGGTTTGAACCTCGGCCGAACTCGCGCTCGTCTGGGCGGGCACCGCGCACGGCGACGAAAGCGCCGTGAGGATGAACAGTGCCGCGGCGATGCGGCTGCAGCGGCTCGCGGTGCTCATGTCGATACCTCACGTGATGACGCGCTGCCGGCGCTGATCTGATCGGCCGGCAAGCGCAGCAAGAATTGCGCGGTCCACTCAGCGAAGAGCGCGTTCGAGCCCGAGAGCGGGTAATTGTCATTGCCGGCCGTGCTGAACAGCGGCCGCGCTTGAGGCGAGCGCTCATACGCGACGACGTCCTCGAAGAGGTCGTGCTCGGGGACGTTGAGCGAACGCAGCGTAGCCTCCAGTGGGCGCACGAGGGCCCCGCGCCGGTTGTACTCGACGATCGGCAGCTCGCGCGCCGCCGCGTTCACCTCGCCGGCGTGGAAGTATTCGGCCCCGGTCACTTGCCGCGCCGTACATGTCCACACGAGTGCTAACCGCGTGCCTTGCGCTTTCGTCCGCGCCGCGATGTCGCCGATGCTCGCAGCGAACGTCTGCGCCGGCGCGGGAGGCTTCGCGATCTCGTCGGGATCGAGCAGAACGACGATGAGATTCATCTTCCGCGGCACGACATTCGCCACGATGACGTCATGAAGCGACGCCGGCGAGGCCCCGTCGACGCGAACCGCGTGACACCGCGCCGGGCGCCCGAGACGGTTCGCGCGGTTCAATTGCATCTCGAGCTGCGCGCACACCGAATCATCGCCCAAACTGTCGTAGAATGCCGCCGTCGATCCGACGTAGGCGATCTCGTAATGCTGCGCATCAACGGGCGCAACGTCGTCGGCGAGCTCCGGCACCCGCGTGCTGGGCAGCTCCACGCGCCGGATCTTGCGGTTGCCGGCGTCGGCGATCAGCGCGACGTTCCCTTGCATCGCGATCCCCGCCGGAGCGTAGAACCGTGCTTCCGCGCGCGTCCCGTCGCGAAAATCGGCGTTGTCGGTCAGGCGGTCGAGTTCGCCGCCCGCGATCGTCCGCGCGTAGACGCTCGTCACGTACGGCTTCGCCGGCAGCCGCAGATAGTGCAGATTGCTGGATTGGTCGTCGGCGAAGAGTACTTCGCGGCGGCCGATCATCGCGAGCGCATCGGGGTGACCGAACGGGCGCCCCCCTTCCACCGCACCGCCGGGGAGCACGTCGTCGGCGCCCGCGTTCCGGTGCACGATCACCCCGTCGGGCACGCTCACCGCGACGGCGCCTTCCGCTTCGGTTTGATCGACCGCGACGCCGAGCGTGCGCGTATCGCGCAAGACGATCGTCGTCAACCGGCCGTCGCGCCCGAGCTTGCGCAGCCCGGCGCCGTAGTCGGCGATGTACAGGTTGCCCGCGCGGTCGAACGCCAGCGCGCGCGGGTCCTTGAGACGTGCGACGGTCGCGTCGCCGTCGACGGCGCTGCGCTCGCCGGATTTGCCCACGACGGTGGATACGACGCCGCGATCGAGCTTGCGGATGCACGCATTGCGCGAGTCGGCGATGTAGAGTGCGCCGTCGGGGCCGACCGCAAGGCCGGCGGGTTTGCTGAATTGCGCTTGTGCCGCCGCGCCGTCGCGGTAGCCGCCGAGGACCGACAGTTTGTCGGCGCCCATCTCCCCCGAGCCGGCGACGGTGCGAACCGTCCCGGCGGCGAGCGCGCGGATGCGCTGCGCCGCCTGATCGGCGATGTAGATCGTCCCGTCTTTCGCCACCGCAATACCGACGGGCAGCAGGAACGTCGCGCTCGCGGCCGGGCCGTCCGCCATCCCCGCGTCACCGCGTCCGGCGAGCGTCTGCACCTCGGAGTTCGCCGGTACCGTTTGCGCGGGCAGGCTCGCCGGAACGGCGGCGACCGCGAGCAGGCCGCAGAGTACGGCCGCGTAATAAGGCCGGCGCCGCCGCGCGGCCCTCAAGAACGTGCCAGCGCTTGTGCGACGTGCGCCGCGAAACGCGGCAGCGATTCAGCGTTGCAGTGGATGCCGTCCGTGCTCCACTTGCCGGCGTACACGTCGTCCCACGCGTGCGCGTCGACGATCGACACGCCCGGGGTCGCACGGAAATACGCGTTGAGCTCGTTCACGAAGCGGCCGATGCGCGGCATCGTCGGAATGTCGTAGGACTGCGGAACGAACAGCGGGTCTTGCGTGTAGTCGCGCAGCGTCAGCTCGTAGATGCGGACCTTGCGCGCGCGTAAGGCCGCGACGATCTCCGCGTTGGCGGCCTCGACGCTGGCGAGCGTTTCTTCGTCCCTGGCGAGCATGCGCAGGTCGTCGACACCGAGGTACAGCACGGCATCGGTCGTGTCGGCAGGCAGGTGCGGCAGCTCTTCTTGGAGCGCCTGGCGCATGCTGTAGCTCGGCGGATACTTCACGGCGAGGTTGTGAATTTTGATTCCGAGCAGCTTGCCGACCAGGAGCGGAAACCCGGGCGGCGAGTACATCGGGCTCGTCGTGGAGTCTCCGATGAAGCTGACGACTCGCGGTGCGGCGATTGCCGGTGCCGCTCCGAACGCGATCGCGAACGCAACGCAAACGATGACCTTCCTCACGTCCGCCGGTTTCTTGGCGGCACCGGTGAATCCATCCTCAGCGCCTGGTGCCCGGTGTCGCGCGGGGACTTCGTGCGCCGCCTCCAGAATCAAGCGCGGTGCGAATTTGCCTTGCTTACCTGCTCGCAGCACTGGCGGCGGCGCTGCCCGTCGTCGGGGCGGCGGAGGGAACCGTCGTCATCGCGCGCGCGGCACACGACCCGGTGATCGTTTGGGATGCCACGCAAGAAGTCTACGCGATGATCGGACAAGGCACGCCGGATCGCGAACTGAACGCGCGGATCGAACACGACGCGCTCGCCGTCGCCCGCGGCAAGACGGCCGCGCTGCGGTCGGCGTCGGGCACGCTCACGATACGAATCGTCTATCAGAAGACGCTGCGGCCCGACGGCACCGCGTACAAGGTCGCGACGCTCGACAACGCGTCGCTGTATGCGACGCTGCGGTTGCCGGTGGCGAAGTTGAGCCGCGCCCCTTCGCCGGGCGCGTTCCACGTCGTCGGAAGCCTGCCGGGCCGCTGACACGCGCGCTTCCGCGCTAGCGCCCGAACAAGTGGCCGTAGACGTGCGCGGCGTTCGCGGCCGTCGACGTCGCGAAGAGCACCCATCCGAAGCACACGACGAGAAACGTGACGGCGACGGACGCCGCGTGAATCGCGAGCGTCTCGGACCGAAGCGCCGCCACGCGAGGCACGATGGCGGCCGACCAGAGCCGGTGGACCGCCAAGCCGACACCGTGCCACAAGCCCCACAGCACGAACGTCCACGCGGCGCCGTGCCAAAGCCCGGCGATCGCCATCGCCAAGAACAAGTTGAGTGACGTCGCGAGCCGGCCGCGCTTGCTGCCGCCCAGCGGGATGAACACGTAGTCGCGGATCCAGCTCGACAGCGACATGTGCCAGCGGCGCCAGAACTGCGAGATGTTCTGCGCCCAGTACGGGCGCTCGAAGTTTTCCGGGATGCGCACGCCGAGAAGTCCCGCGAGCCCGATCGCGATGTCGGAGTAGCCGCTGAAGTCGAAGTAGATTTTAGCGGCGTATGCCAGCATCCCGACCCAGTAGTCGAAGGTTCCGTACGGCATCCCCGGCGTGAGGACCGGTTGCGTCAGCAGCGTCATCGAGTCGGCGATGATGTACTTCTTCGCGATGCCGACGGCAACGCGGTAGCCGTGCAATAGCAGCTTGTCGTCGAACGTGCACCCCAGCGACGCGACCTGCGGGGCGAAGCTCTGATACCGCTTGATCGGCCCCGCCACCAGCGTCGGGAAGAACATCGTGAACACGGCGAAGTCCAGCGCCCGCAGCTCGTAAATTTTGCGGTTGTAGACATCGACCAGCACGTGGACGAACTCGAAGGTGAAGAACGAGATCGCCAGCGGCACGACGATGGCCGGGATCGGGACGATGTGTTGCCGGGCGACCTGATCGACGGTGAGTGCGAAGAACTTGGTGTACTTGAAGTACACCAGGACGCCGACGATCAGAACGACGCCGGCGGCCAAATAGCGCTTGCGCTCGCCTTCGCTGCGCCCGGGCCGCAGCATCGCACGGCCGATCCCGAACGTGACGACGCCGAGCAGCAAGATCAATAGGAGATAGGCCGGCACGGAGTACGCGTAAAACACGATGCCCGCGCCGATGAGGAACAGCGGCTTCGCGCGCGGCGGGACGAGCGTCCAGTAGACAGTCAGGACTACGCAGCCGAAGAGCGCGAACACCCAGGTGTTGAAGATCATCGGGCACCGAGCGCGGCGGAGATCAAGCCGGCGAAGGTGCCGTTCCCGCGCACCGTGAGGTGATCGTTGTCGAGGAACTGCTCGGCGCCGAACGCGCGATCGTAATCCAAGACCGTGACGCCGCGCCGCTTCAACAGCGCTTTGACGTAGCGCAGGTTTTCTTCGTACACGGGGACGTCGATGTAATCGTGCAGCAGCGCGTGGTTGGTGGGCGTCAGCACCGCGAAGGCGCGGACGCGGCGCGCGGCGAGCAGATCGGCGATCTTGCGCAAGAAGACCAGCGAAACGTTGTCGGGCTCCGTGGGGAGCGGCGTGAGGTCGTACGTTCCCTCGAACCGGTCCGCCGTCGGCCGATGCGCGGCGTCCTGGCGGGCCGTTGCGCCGCTCGCGCTTTTCAGCGCGCGATCGAGCCGATGCACGGCGTCGACGTCGCCGAACACGACTTCGCGCAGATCGGAACGGAGCGCGTAGAGCGCCCAGTGCGCGGCGATCCCTCGGTCGATGCGGCCGTTGAAGTCGGGTGCGTCGGGAGATGCCAGCAATGCGTTTTCATCGGGCGCCAGGAGCGGCCGTGCCAACGCGTCCACGCTCGGATGTAGCGTGCGGTACGCGCTGTCCGCCGGGTTGAACTCTTTCTGGTTGACGTTGAACACGACGGCCTTGGGTGCCGCGCCCGCGGCGAACAGCGCGCGCAGGACCGCGTACGTGTTCGCGGGGCTGCCGCCCTCGAACGAAAGGTTCCGGCAGCGGCAGCCCGCTTGCCGCAGCAGCGAGACGCTCGCGGCCTCGGGCGGAACGTGATAACCCCATAGCGCGGAGTCGCCGAGAAACACGACGGCTTGGCGATCCGGCGCGAGCGCGCGCACCTCGCGGTCCAGATATGCCGTGGAGAAATTGCCGGTCAGCCGGTCGAGATGCGGAAAGTACGCGCGGACCAGCGCGTCGGCTGCGATCAGCAAGGCAAGCAACACAACCGCGGCCGTTGCGAAGCCGCGGAACACCGCCACGCTCAAAAGTCCGTGTAGATAAACCGCGATTCGGTCGACGGCCCGAGGAGAATCATCGCCACGACGATGATGAACAGCGCAACTCCCAGGACAACCGGGTTATCGAGGCGGCGGTTCGCGACGCGAAAGAGCGGATCGCTCATGAGAACGTCGCCGACGTCGCGCGCGCCGGGGACGATGTCGTGCTCGCTGTCAACCATCGCCGCCGTATTAATCGCGCATGCCGGACGGTCCCTCACCGTTCGCATTGCCAGCGCCTTCCCAGGGGCGGCCTCCCTTCCGCGGCGCAGGCGGAAAAGACGGCCATCGCGAGAAGACGGTGCGTTTGCAAAATGGAGCACACCCACACGTACATGAAGACCCGGATATCGAACCGGCAGCGCCGCGGGCCGAGCTTGGCGTGAAAATCTACGTCCTCGGAAGCTGCCAGGCGATCCCGATCGCGGATTGCTTGACGGCGATGAACCCCGGGGTGGTGGTCGAGCGATATTTTTCGCGGACCGATTTGAGCGACGCCGTCACGGCCGACGACGTCGTGTTTCGGCAGCGCGAAACGCGCGTCATGAGCGACCCGCGGCGTCCCCGGAACGAGTTCTTGTACCCGCGCATCTGGTTCAACGCGTTCCACCCCGACGTCGTGTACGTCACGGGACCGCCCGGTCCCGTCGAGCCGCCCCTCGGCGGAGACCATTCGTCCCTCGTCCTGTACGCGTGGCATCGCCGGATGAGCGTCGCGGAGACAGTGAAACTCTTCGTGGAACCGGTGTTCGCGCAGCTGGGCTTCTTGGATTGTTGGGACGCTGCAAAGCGAGCGCTGTTCGAGGAAGGTGAGTTTGTCGGGTTTCCGCTGGATGCGATCTTCGCGCGGTTGGAGCGTCACGGGTGCTTCATGCGCACGCCTGGCCATCCCGCGCTGATCGTGGCGGCCGAGATCGCTCGTGAGTTGTCGCGCCGTGCCGGTCTGCCGATCGCGTCCGCAGCGCCGGAGTACTATCTCGACGACCCGATGGTGCGTATGGCGGTGTGGCCGGTCTACCCCGAGGTCGGCCATCGCTTGGGATTGCCCGGCGGGTACGCGTTCAAGCCGGGGCAGCCGCCCAGCGCGGCACCGGTGCTGCTCGATCTCCCGGAATTCATCGCGCGTTCGTTCGAAGCGTACGCCCAGACGCCACCGGACGCGCTCACCTCGAAACGGCTGGAGAATCCCGCCTACCGCGAACTCGAGACAGTGATCGCCGGCGAGCGAACGGAGCCGCGCGAACGTCCACGAACGAGCGCATCGCAGCCGGAACGCCGGGAAGAACGATCGTCGCCCTACGCCGGCCTGCCGCCGAGCCGGTTTTGGCGTCGCGCGGTCGAGCGGGTCCCCGCAGGCGAGGTCGATCCCGTGTCGCCGCCGCCGTTCCGTATCGACCGGAAGCTGCGCATCGCCACGGCCGGCAGCTGTTTTGCGCAGAATATGTCGCGCGCGCTCGTGCGGCACGGTTACAACTATTTCGTCGCGGAACCGCCGCCGCCGGGCCTTGCCGCCGACGCCGCTCCGCGCGCGGGCTACGGCGTGTTTTCGACCCGGTGCGGAAACATCTACACCGCTCGGCAGCTACTGCAACTCTTCGACCGCGCGTACGGTACGTTCGCGCCGCAGGACCGGGCGTGGCTGCGGCCTGACGGACGGTATGTCGACCCGTTCCGCCCGCAGATCGAGCCGGACGGTTTCGCATCCGTCGACGACGTGAACGATGCACGCGACGTGCACTTGGCGTCGGTGCGCGCCATGTTCGAGCAACTCGACGTCTTCATCTTCACGCTCGGCCTCACCGAAGCGTGGCGGTCGGCGGCCGACGGGGCCGTTTTCCCGCTGGCGCCGGGCGTCGTCGCGGGGCGAATGGACGCCGAGCGGTATGAATTCGTCAACTTCAGCGCAGCCGAGGTGAGGGACGACCTGGATGCGTTTCTGCGGCGCCTGCGCGCCGTGAACGCGCGCGCGCGCATCGTCCTCACGGTATCGCCGCAGCCCCCGATCGCGACGTACGAACCGCGCCACGTGCTCGTCTCCGCGACGTATACCAAAGCCGCGTTGCGCGTTGCAGCCGATGAGATCGAGCGCTTGCACACGGACGTTTGGTACTTTCCGGGCTACGAGGTCGTCGCCGGGGGGTTCAATCACGGGGCATACTACGAGCGCGATCTGCGGACCGTCACGGCGGAGGGTGTGGACCACGTCATGCGGCTGTTCCTGGCTCACGGCGACGGAGAGGCCGGGGAGGGGGCCCC
>JALZBE010000678.1 GCA_030947665.1 Vulcanimicrobiota bacterium
GTCGTGGCCCGGCGCTGGGCCGCGGCGAGGTCGCCGCGCACGTTGATGTCCGCGACGACGGTGACCAGCGAGAACACGATGGCCGCCGCGGCGGCGAGCCCGGTGCCCCACAGCCAGGCCGGATACGCAGGGGCGATGCGGCGCGGCGCCACGGTGCCGGCGGCGGCGTCCGAGCGGACGCGGGCCAGCAGCCGTTCCTTCATGCGCGCCGAGGTGGCGGAGTCGACCGGCTCCTGAGCGGTGTGCGCGATCGCGTCGGCGGCGGCGCGCAGGTCTTCGTACTCGTGGCGCGCTCCGTCGTCGTTCGCGATGAACGACACGACGAACGCGGCCTCGGAGCGCGGCAGCACGCCCAGCGCGTAGAGCGCGACGGACTCGAGCATGGCTTCGCGGTTGCGGTCGTCCATCACGACACCCGCTCCCCGAGCGACTCGCGCATGCGGCGCAAACCGTTTCGAATGCGTGTCTTCACGGTCCCCAGCGGCGTGTCGGTCCGCCGCGCGAGCTCCTGGTGGGTCATGCCGCCGAAGAAGCCTTGCTCGATGAGCCCGCGCTGCTCGGGCGGCAGCTTGGCGAGCGCGTCCCGCACGCGCTGCGCGTCGAGCCGTGCGAACACGTCGTCATCGAGCGCGCCTTCGAGCGGCAGGTCGGCGGGGATCTCGGTCTCGGGCCGGACGGCCTTCGAGCGCAGCACGTCGAGCGCGCGGTTGCGCGTCACGCGGGACACCCATGCGACGAACGAGCCGCCGCGAAATGCATCGGGCGCAGTCCAAATCTTCAAGAACACCGTCTGCGTCAAATCTTCGGCCATGGTTGGATCGCCCAGCATCCGAAGGCCGATCCCGAAGACGAGCCGGTGGTAGCCGTCGTAGAGCGATTCGAACGCGGAAACGTCGCGCGCGCTGACTCGTTCCATCAGGCGGACCCCGGGATCCATCGGGCGGGCCTTCGCGTCGTCGTAGGAGTCACCTCGCCGGGGTAACGTCGTGCCACGCCGGACGGATGGCTGCCGCGGTCGAAGCGGATGAGCGACACATGAACAATGCCGAGCCTGCGATCGACCTTGGCGACCTCGGCGAACGGCTCGCTGCCGCGCGCTCGGTCTGTGTGCTCACCGGCTCCGGGATCTCCGCGGAGAGCGGTTTGCCGACGTTTCGCGGCATCGGCGGTTTGTGGCGCACGCATCGCGTCGAGCAGCTTGCCTCGCCGCAGGGGTTCGCGCGCGATCCGCGCCTGGTGTGGACGTGGTACAACGAGCGCCGTACGGCGCACAAGAGCGTCGAGCCGTCGCCGGCGCACGCCGCGCTCGCGCAGATCGAGCGGCGCGTCCCCGACTTCACGCTGGTCACGCAGAACGTCGACTCGCTGCATCTGCGAGCGGGCTCGCGCAACGTGCTCGAATTGCACGGCAAGCTGCGCGAGGCGAAGTGCACGCGCTGCGACACGCGGCGGCCATTCGACGACGCCTTCGACCTCGACGCGCTCGAACACGACTGCGGCGGCATGTGGCGGCCCGACATCGTGTGGTTCGGCGAGTCGCTGCCGCCCGCCGTGCTCGAAGCGGCGTTCGACGCGGCGCGCCGTGCGGAACTGATGCTCGTCGTCGGCACGTCGGGGATCGTGCAGCCGGCCGCGTCGCTGGCGACGAAGCGCTGCACGCGCGCATACGTCGTCGAGATCAACCCCGAAGAGACCCCGCTGACGCCGCACGCGGATCGCTCGATCCGCGCGCGCGCATCCGACGTGTTGCCGCAGCTCGCGCGATGAACGAGGTCGCGCACGGCGTCGGCGCGTTCATGACGCTGCTCGGGGCGGCCGTGCTCATCGCCATTCTCGCGGAGCGCGTGCGCGTGCCCGCCGCCGTGGCGCTCGTCGCGATCGGCGCGTTCTTTCAGATTCCGCCGCCCTTCGCGTTCGGCGACGCGCTGCTGTTCGTGTTCCTACCGCCGCTGATCTTCGAAGCCGCGTGGAACCTCAATCCCGACTCGCTGCGCCGCATGGCGTGGCGCATCGCGCTGCTGGCCGTGCCGGGCACGCTCGCGA
>JALZBE010000222.1 GCA_030947665.1 Vulcanimicrobiota bacterium
AATTCAGCGCGCGCCCGCGGTGGTGGTCGACCTCGCGCCGCCCGTGACGCCGCAGCTCGCGAAACGCGAGCTCAAGGTGACGCGGCAGGACGAGAGCGCGCGCTCGCGCGTGCTCGTGCGCGACGTCGTCGTCGGTGACGGCCACTTCGTCGTGGTCGGCGGACCGTGCAGCGTGGAGTCGCGCGAGCAGATCGTCGCGACGGCGGAAGCCGTCGCCGCGGCCGGCGGCGTGATGCTGCGCGGCGGTGCGTTCAAGCCGCGCACGTCGCCGTACGCGTTTCAAGGCCTTGGCTGGGAAGGCGTCGCACTGCTCGCCGAAGCGTCGCGCGCGTCCGGCCTGCCGACGGTGAGCGAAGTCATGAGCATCGATCAAGTCGAGCGCATGGCCGCGTCCGTCGACCTGCTGCAGATCGGCGCGCGCAACATGCAGAACTTCGATCTGCTGCGCGCGGTCGGCAAAACCGATCGGCCGATCCTGCTCAAGCGCGGCATGGCGGCGTCGATCGACGAGCTGCTGTCGTCGGCCGAATACATTCTCTCCGAAGGCAACCCGAACGTGATCCTATGCGAGCGCGGGATCCGCACGTTCGAGACCGCGACGCGCAACACGCTCGACCTCTCAGCCATCCCCGTTATCCGCGAGCGCACGCACTTGCCGGTGTTCGTCGATCCGTCGCACGGCGTCGGCGTGCGGCGCTGGATCGCACCGCTGTGCCGCGCGGCCAAGGCGGTCGGCGCGCACGGCCTGCTGCTCGAAGTGCATCCGAACCCGAGCGAAGCGAAATGCGACGCGGACCAAGCGCTAACGTTCGGCGACTTCGCCCGCATCATGGCCGAGCTCGCCGAGGTGCCGCTCGTCCACTGAGCTCCCCGGTCGGCAAAGCGTCCACCCGGCTGCTCGTCGAAGCTTTTCGCGCATCCCAGCCTTCTCACAGCATTCTCATGAGGTTGCGTGCGTTCCGACGATACGGTGCTGCGCACCATTCGTGTCCCACCAGGAGCATTCATGAGTCCTCATTCGATCATCCGCGCGCTCGCGGCGACCGCGCTGATCGCGTTCCCGTCACTCGCGATGGCGGCGCCCGACCAGAACACCAACAACAACGGCTGTCCGAACGGCACGTGGCGCAACGGTCAGGGACAGTGCGTCAACAACGGCAACAACGGGAACGGCCAGTGGAACA
Source organism: Vulcanimicrobiota bacterium (assembly GCA_030947665.1). Lineage (GTDB taxonomy): Bacteria > Vulcanimicrobiota > Vulcanimicrobiia > Vulcanimicrobiales > Vulcanimicrobiaceae > Vulcanimicrobium. Next base: position 1,185 of record JALZBE010000222.1, read on the forward strand.
ACGGCAACAACGGGAACGGCCAGTGGAACAACGGCCAGCATCGCCACCACGACCAAGATGACAACAATCGCGGCGATCGCGACGATCAGGGGAACCGCGGCGAGCATCGCGGCTGGGACAACGGCCGCGGCAACCCGCACGGCAACAACGGCGGCTACAACAACGGCGGCTACAACAACGGCGGCTATAACAACGGCGGTTACAACAACGGCGGCTACAACAACCGCGGCGGCCAGCTGAGCGGCACGGTCCGTTCGTTCTCGCCGTACAACCTCTACCTGAGCAACGGCACGCACGTCGTGCTGCACAACGGCACCGTCATCAACCCGACGGGCAACAACCTCGCCGCCGGCGAGCGCGTGCGCGTGATCGGCAACTGGAACCAGGACGGCACGTTCAACGCCAACGAGATCGACGTCATCGGGAACGGCTACAACCGCTACCAGCGCTGACCGCGACTCCCCCCTGAAAGCGGTCGCGAAACGGCCGGCAGAGGTCCCGATGGGACTCCTGCCGGCCGTCTTCGAATGGTACGGTCCTGCCGATCAGGAGCACCGCATGACCGCCGCCGCCGCCCTCGTCGACCTGACCTCCGTTCGCGCCCGCGTCTCGAACGAGGAGTGGGAGACCCGCGTCGACCTCGCCGCCGCGTACCGTCTGGTCGCGCACTACGGCTGGGACGACCTCATCTTCACCCACATCTCGGCGCGCGTCCCCGGCCCCGATCACCACTTCCTGATCAATCCATACGGGCTGCTGTTCACCGAGATCAGCGCGTCGAATCTGGTCAAGGTGGATCTCGACGGCAACGTCGTCGAACCGACGCCCTATTTCGTCAATCCGGCGGGCTTCACGATCCACAGCGCGGTGCACGCCGCGCGCGAGGACGCGAAGTGCGTGCTGCACCTGCACACGCGCGACGGCGTCGCCGTCTCGTGTCAGAAGGACGGGCTGCTGCCGCTCAACCAGACGGCGATGCTGATTTGCGACGAGGTCGCGTACCACGAGTACGAAGGCGTCGCGTTCGACCTCGACGAGCGCCCGCGGCTGGTCGCCGATCTCGGCGCCAAAAAGGCAATGCTGCTGCGCAACCACGGTACGCTTACCGTCGGCGAGACCGTCCCCGAAGCGTTCCTCGCGATGTACTTCCTCGAACGCGCGTGCGCGACGCAGATCGCGGCGCTCGCGGGCGGCGCCGCGCAATTACACTACCCGTCGCGCGACGTGCAGGAGCTCGTGACGCGCCAAGCGCGCGGCGTGCCGCAGGTAGCCAACCTCGCGTGGGCGCCGCAGCTGCGGATGCTCGACGCGAAGGATCAGAGCTACAAGAACTAGCTCGCGCCGCGATGACCGTCAAGCCGCAGTTTCCTGACGAGTCCGTCGACGGGCGCTTCGTGCGCCAGGGCGACGTGTTTCGCGGATGGGTGACGGCGAACGGCAGCTCGGACTTTCCGGCCGAGACCGGGCGTTATCACCTGTACGTGTCGCTGGCGTGTCCGTGGGCGCACCGCACGATCATCGTGCGCGCGCTCAAAGGGCTCCAGCACGCGATCGGCACGACGGTCGTCGATCCCGTCCGCGACGAGTTGGGCTGGGCGTTTCGCGCCGACAACGGCGGGATGCGCGATCCGGTCAACGGCTTCACATACCTTGCGGAGGCGTATCGCGCGACCGATCCGCACTATCACGGCCGCGTGACGGTACCGGTGCTGTGGGACACGGTGAGCAAACGCATCGTCAGCAACTCCGACGACGACATCATGCGCATGTTGGAGATGGAGTTCGACGCATTCGCGCAGAACCCCGAGCTGGATCTCTACCCGCAGCACCGCCGCGCCGAGATCGACGAGCTCAACGCGCTGATCTACGAGACGGTCAACGACGGCGTCTACCAAGCGGGTTTTGCCGCCACGCAAGCAGCGTACGCCGAGGCGGCGTATCGCGTGTTCGACACGCTCGATGAGCTCGACGCGCGGTTGGGTAAGACGCGCTATCTTTTCGGCCCCGCGCCTTTGGAAACCGACTGGCGGCTGTTCGTGACGCTGCTGCGTTTCGACCCGGTGTACGTCGGTCATTTCAAGTGCAACCTGCGCCGCATCGCCGACTACCCGAACCTGTCCGGCTACCTGCGCGACCTCTATCAGATCCACGGCGTCGAGCCGACGGTGAGCTTCGATCACATCAAGCAGCACTATTACGTGACCCACGACGAGCTCAACCCGACCCGGATCGTGCCCATCGGGCCGCTTCAGGACCTGACCGCCCCGCACGGCCGCGAGCGCCTTTCGGCCTGAGAGTTATCCCGGTCACATCCGCGGGTACAGGGCCCGGGCGGGCGAGCGGTCCGCGTGCGCGGGTGAGAGGGTCCGGATGGACGATCAGGACGTCGAGAATTTACCGCCGGTCGCCGTCGAGATGGTTCTCGCCGCGGCGAGCGCATTGCTGGACCCCGAGAAGCTCGCGAGCCTCGTCGTCGATCACCTCAAACGGCTGCTGCACGTCGACGGCGTCGCGCTGTACTGGTGGGACGCGCAGGAAGAAGCGCTGACCGCGCTCGCCGACAACGATCCGCACGTCGAGGTGCCGGTCCCGGTGATCAACCCGCATCAAGGGATCGTCGGGAACGCCTTCGCCCGCAACGCCGCGATGACCACGGACGCCGACGGCGGGCACCCGGAGGACGGGCCCTCGTGGATGCGCGAGCTGCACATCAAAGCCGGCGTCGCGGTGCCGATCCGGGTCGAGGAACGGCCGCGCGGCGTGCTCGTCGCCCGCTCGTACGCCGAGCGCACGTTCACCGCCGAGGAGATCGAGACGATCCGCGTGCTCGGCGCGCAGATCGCGCCGACGCTCGCCACGATGGGGCTGCTCGCTCGCGCGCAGCGCGAGCGCAGCATCACGCACGCGTACGCCGAGCTCATGCGCGCCGCGTCGACCTGCGAGAGCGTGGACGACCTCATGCGCTTGATCGTGCACTTCGCGACGCGTTTGCTCGGTGCCGATCACGGCGGCATCAACGTGCGCCGCCCCGAGAAGGCGGAGCCGCAGGACGAGCAGCTCTCGCTGGGCCCGATCGAAGGCGGCGGCGAGCTGCTGTCGGTGCCCATCGCCACGCCCAAGCGCTATTTTGGGATGCTGCTGCTTGCATGGCGCGTCGACGTCGACGTGACGCCCGCGCAGCAATCGATCGCCGTGACGCTCGCGAAGTTCGCGGCGGCCGCGCTGGACCGCGCGCACGCCGACGACGCCGTGCGCCGTCACGAAGCATTGCTGCGCTCGGTGCTCAGGAGCGCGCCCGTCGCGTTCCTAGTCGTCGACCGCCACTGCCGCGTGACGTTCCGCGAGGGGATCGACCTGGTGCGGCTCGGACTCGACGGGACCGGCGTGGGCGATCTGCTGCCGCAGCGTGAGGGCGCGATCGGCGCGCTGCGCGACGCGGCGATCCGCGCGCTGGGCGGCGAGGAAGTCGTCGAGGCGATCGCGAGCGATCAGATCGCGGTCGAAGTGCGCTTCGTCCCCGTGCGCGACGCGAACGGCGAGATCACCGGCGCCAGCGGCGTCGCGATCGACTTGTCGGAACGCCGCGGCCTCGAAGCCAAGCTCGCGTACCGCGCGACGCACGACGCGCTCACCGAATTGCCGAACCGCGAGCTGTTTCTCGACCGCCTCGAACAGGCCATCCTCGCGTCGCAGCGCACGCGCGATCCGCTCGCGGTGGTGGTGCTCGACGTCGAAGACTTCGCCGACGTCAACGCGACGCTCGGCCCGCGCGGCGCCGACACGGCGCTGCACGAGCTCGCGACGCGACTCGTCGCGCGCACCGAGATCGCCGGCGCGACGCTTGCGCGCGTCGATGGCGACCGTTTCGGCTGGATCCTGCCGGGTGTGACCGAGAGCGCCGCGCTGGCGTTCATCCGGCGCATCGCGACCGTCGCCGATGCGCCGTTCAGCGTCGACGGCCACGTCGTCGGGTTGCGCGTCACGCTGGGCATCGCATTGCGGTCAGGCGTGCTGACCGAAGCGGCGGAGCTGACGCGCCACGCGATCATCGCGATGCAGCGCGCACGCGACGAGCACGCGACCTTCGCGTTCTTCGACTCGGCGATGGACCGCGATCCCGACGCGCTCGCGGTCGTCACCGAGCTGCGCGACGCCGTGACGCGCGACGCGCTGACGCTGCGCTATCAGCCGATCGTCGCGATGGACACCGGGCGCACGTTCTCCGCCGAAGCGCTGGTGCGGTGGATGCATCCGGAGCGCGGCATGGTCGGTCCGGACGCGTTCGTGCCGGTCGCCGAGCGGGTCGGGTTGATCGGGCGCGTCACCTCGTGGGTGCTCGACAACGCGCTGCGCGACGTCGCACGCTGGCGCGCGGACGGCCTCGACTGCCACGTCGCGGTCAACCTCTCCGCCTGGGACGTCGCCGATCCGGCGCTGCCGGAACGGTTCGCGATGCTCGCCAAACAGCACC
>JALZBE010000223.1 GCA_030947665.1 Vulcanimicrobiota bacterium
GCACGGACCGCATGCTCGTGCCCGTGCACCAGATGCACCAGGTCAACAAATACTCCGCGAGCGAAGGCGCCGCGCCGCGGCTTTCGAAGATGGGCGGCGCCGACTGGGCGCGCACGAAGACGCGCGTCTCGGAAAAGCTCGCGCAGATCGCCGAGGGTCTGGTCGAGCTGTATGCGGAGCGCGAGGTCGCGCATGGCCACGCGTTCGCGCCGGACACGCCGTGGCAGGGCGAGCTCGAGGAGTCGTTTCCGTACGAGCCCACGCCCGATCAAGCCAAAGCGATCGACGACACCAAGCGCGACATGGAGAGGTCCAAACCGATGGACCGGCTCGTATGCGGCGATGTGGGCTACGGCAAGACCGAGGTCGCGGTGCGCGCGATCTTCAAGGCAATCGCCGACAAGAAGCAAGTCGCCGTGCTGTGCCCAACCACGCTGCTCGCGTCGCAGCACCACCGCACGTTCACGGCGCGGTTCGCGTCGTTTCCGATCCGCATCGAAGAGCTCTCGCGCTTCAAGACCAAGAAAGAAGCGCAGGCCATCCTCGACGCGCTGGCCGAGGGCAAGGTCGACGTCGTGGTCGGGACGCACCGCATCTTGCAGAAGGACGTCGTCTTTCGCGACCTCGGCCTGATTGTCGTCGACGAAGAGCAGCGCTTCGGCGTGATGCACAAGGAGCGCCTCAAGCAGCTCAAGGCGACGGTCGACGTGCTGACGCTGTCCGCCACGCCGATCCCGCGCACGCTGCAGATGTCGCTGATGGGCGTGCGCGACCTTTCGCTGATCCAGACCGCGCCGAAGAACCGCATGTCGATCAAGACGGTCGTCGTGCCGGCGTCGGACGCCGTCGTGCAGCGCGCGATCGTCAACGAGCTCGACCGCGGCGGGCAGGTGTACTACGTTCACAACCGGATCGAGTCGATTTACGGCGTCGCGCGCGCGCTCGAGCAGCTGGTCCCCAAGGCGCGCATCGCCGTGGGGCACGGGCAGATGCGCGAGCACGAACTCGAGCCCGTGATGAACCGCTTCATCGACGGCGAGCTCGACGTGTTCGTGTCGACGACGATCATCGAGAACGGCATCGACATCCCCAATGTCAACACGATCGTCGTCAACGACGCCGACAAGTTTGGTCTCGCGCAACTCTACCAACTGCGCGGCCGCGTAGGCCGTTCGAATCATCAGGCGTACGCGTTCTTGTTGTACCAAGCGCACAAAGCGCTGTCCGAAGACGCGAAGGCGCGGCTCGAAGCGATCCGTGAGTTCACCCATCTCGGCAGCGGCCTGCAGATCGCGATGCGCGATCTGGAGATCCGCGGCGCCGGCAACCTGCTGGGCGCCGCGCAGTCGGGCTTCATCGGCGCGGTCGGCTTCGAGACGTACGTGCAGCTCTTGGCGGAGGCGATCGCCGACCGCAAGGGCACCGTCAACGCGCTGCACGACGCGCGCGAGGCCGTCATCGACGTGAAGCTCGACGCTTATGTGCCCGACGACTACATCCCGCAGGTCTCGCAGAAGATCGCCATCTACCAGCAGCTCGCGGCCGCGCGGACCATCGGCGCGGTCGACGACGCCGTGGCGTCGGTGCGCGACCGGTTCGGGCCGCCGCCGCCGGAGTTCGACGCGCTCGTGGAGATCACGCGCCTGCGCGTGCTGGCGCTGAAAGTCGGCGTGACGCGCGTCGTGATCAACGAGCAGCGGCTCACGCTAGGCGTCGGGAGCGGCTTTTCGCTCGATCCGGAATCCATTCCGCGACTGCAGTCGATCACCAAGAACAAATTCCGTTTCGGCGAGGGCCGTATCACGATCGATCTTCCGGCGCGCACCGCGGCGGAACAGCTGCCGACGCTGCACGCGTTGCTCGAAGCGCTCTGAACGCTCTCGAACATTTCTTGACGTATCACAGTTGAATCGTTTAGCTTGGCGAGAATGTTTGGCCAGCGACCGGCATTCCCAGGCGACGAACGGTTAGCGTGCTGCGGTCATGCGCGACGGCTGCACGAATCGTCGTGCACGTATTGGATCCCGGGCACCCGGGAAGACCCGCCGCGCATGTGCGGCTGCGACGGAACCGGCGGCCTCGCGCCGTCAGATGGCCCGGACGTCCCCCGGTAACCGCAGCCCAAGCCCCAAGATCGAGCCCGAAAGCGCGGACAGGTTCGCATCCGCGGAGCTGTTGCGGTCCGCGGCGGCGAGCGCGATCATGACATCAGTGACTTCTTTGTCCCACTGACGGCCGCGACCGTCGACCAGGGCGGCGATCGCCTCGCCGTAGGATAGCGCGCGGCGGTACGGACGATCCGTCGTCATCGCGTGGAAGGAGTCGGCGACGGACACCACCCGCGACTCCAGCGAGATGTCGTCTCCGCGCAGCCCGTGCGGGTAACCGCGCCCGTCGAACCGCTCGTGATGCGTCGCGACGACCGGGGCGAACGGTGCGAGCGCGGGGATCTCCGACAAGATCTCGGCGCCGGCTTCGGCGTGGCGCTTCATGATCTCCCATTCGCCGTCGGTCAGCGAGGACGGCTTGAACAGGATCTCGTCGGGGATGCGGATCTTGCCGATGTCGTGGAGGATCCCGGCTTTGACGATGCGCTCGGTGACGGGCGGCTCAATTCCCATGCGCGTCGCGATGCGCCGGCCCCATTCGCCGGTCGCGCGCGAGTGGATGCACGTCGCTTCGTCACGCACACTGAGCATCGCTAAAAGGCTTTCGATCGCGGCGAGTGACGAGTCGTCGCCCGCGTCCGTCGCGGGAGCGAGATCGCGCTGCCTGCTCCGCGTACGCGTCTTGACGACCTCCAAGAACACGAGGATCGATGCGAGGTCCCCGTGTTCCGCGTGGGCGAGCTCTTCGACGACCTCGCAGATCGTCTCGATCGCGGCGGCGACGACGGGCGCGGAATGCGCGTGGCGCACCATTCGCGACCAATGGACGACGTTGTCCGGCGAACCCTCGGCCAGCGACGACACGAGCGCGTCGACTAGCGAGCGGACGATGAGCGGTGAGACATCGGCCACGTCACGGCGGCGCAAGCGCGCGACGACATCGCCGGCGACGGCGATGCGCCGTTCGCTCAGGAGGTCGGCAACGTGCGCGCGGCTGGTATGCGGCGCGTCATGCGGCTGGTCGTCGTCGTGCATTCGCGTAGATCCGTTGAAACGGATCGCTAGCCCGCGTACGCCGTGCGGAGATTCCCTTCCATGTCGCGCCGCCCAACCGACGCGAGCGCGTCGCGCTCGATCTGCGCCACGCGGCGCACCACGTCGTGAAGGCTTATGCGCGAGAGGGTCTCCAACTCGTCGATGACGGTTTGCCCGGCCGCCGCAACGACGTCGTCCACGTCACCGCACCACTGGCCGGCACGGTGGACGAATTCGCGAAGCGGCGCGATATCGGCGCCGTCCAGCACGCTTCGAACCAGCGAGGTCGCGGAGCGAACGAGGCGCATGTTTTCCGTCGTCGGCGCCATCGATGTACAAGATTTTATGAAGAGCCGCGTCTTGTCGACGGAGCGGCTTTCCGGGCTTGCCAGCTGATACATAGCGTTTCCTAGCAAGTAATCGGCGGAACGCTGCCCGAGCCGTGCGTGACAGCTACGTTGAGGACAGCGTTCAACAAAGCAATGAATGCGTGTACCGCATCGATCATGGTCTGCTCCCCTAGAGTTTGGCGGTATCGAGTGGCAAGAGCATATGCTCTCGGCACTGATGCGCGCATGAGGCATACACCTCACACGCTCCGAAAACCCTTGTCACTAGGGTGGTTTTCGATGGAAGACTATTTTACGCGTAGATCCCGAGGTCGCGCGCGCGCTGGATCGCCTGGGCTCGATTCGCGACGTGCAGCTTCGCGTAGATGTTCCCGACTTGTCGTTCGACCGTCTTTTTTGACTTGCCCAGTGACGATGCGATCGTCGCCAGAGTCATACCGGCCGGAAGTGCCTGGAGAATCTCCATCTCGGCTTCGGTGAGGCCGTGGCTGGGCCGAGCCAGATTGGCCGAACGGCACGCCTGGTTCAAAAACCGTGCATAGCCGCGCATCAGAACGGGAGCTCGCTCCTCGTCCATTCCGGCAGCGTCGACGATCGACGCGAAACGCTGATCGGGATCGGCCGCCCGGGATAGCGCACGGCGCCCTCGCACGGTATCCCCGAGAACGATGCAGACGGCGGCGGCGAGAACGCGCGCGACCCGCCGGCGACGCGCTTCGAAGAGCGGCTCCTTTCCTGAGCGCTCGGCCGTTTGGCTGATCGTTCGTCGCGCGATTCTCCGCGCAAGGTCGGTGTGCCAGGTCGACAACGCCACGATCGCCAGCAGCGCATCACAGAGCGAACGCTCGGGCAGCGACAACGCATCCAAGTTACGCAGTGACGTGAGCGCGGCGCGGGCAACGTCGAAACGACCGGCCCACCCCTGCGAGAGCGCGTCGCAGACCGTGTACGAGAATCGTTCACGATAGTGCTGCTCGTTGAGATGATTTGCCAGCAGCCGGCCACGCAGCGACGCCAGCCGTCGCGCATCGCCGGCTTCCGCGGCGATGTCGAATTGCGCGAGTATTCCGTGATTTTCGATCGAGACGTCTCCGGCGAGATGCGCGCTCATCGTCATACGGCGCGCGTAGTAGCGCGCGACGTCCGGGTCACCCGTCCAGTCGTGGGCGATGATATAAAGAATCGAGTACGCCGTGGCCGCATTGCGGTGCGACTCGACGCTCTCGAACCAGCGCGCGGCTTCGAGTGCGCGGTCCTGCGACTCGTCGAAATCCTCGCGGTAGAACGCGGCCAGCGCGGTACGCGTGAGCACCCTGCCGACGATCATCGGATTGTCGACGGCGCGGCCGGCATTCAGAGCTTCCCGCGCAAACCAGGCGCTCGCCGTGTCGTCACCCTGCCGCGCTTCGACGATTGCGCGTGACGCCGCGAAGGCCGGCGCGAGCTCGGGGACGGAACCGTCGACCGCGTCGAGCGCCTCTTGCGCGTCCGCGATATGATGCGAGTTTATGAGCAGCGGTATGAGCAGTTCGAGCAGATACTGACGTACGGGTCCGCCGCAGTGCGCGACCGCCCGCTTGAGCAACGCGATCCCTCCGGGCGTGTCGCCGCCCGTCACCGCCTTCATCGCGCGCAGCCCGATCGCCATCGGATTGCGGATGCGCGCCGACGCCGGGAATCGCGCCAACGCGGCATCGATGTCCGCGTGCCGTGCTTCGGCGGCGATCGCATAGAAGCGCTCGACCGTCAGCCCGGGCTCGTGCTCGGTCACCATGATTCGACCAACAAGCGGAAGCCGCGCTCGCACGGTGCGCCGACCCCCCGAAGCGCCGAAGAGCACGCCAAGCCGCGGAATGCACGGGCGCGGCGCATCGGCGATGGTGTTACCGAGGTTTGCCGGGACTCCTGTTCGCGAACGGCTTCGGCGCGACGAGAGCGTAGCTTTCGTCGATCCGATCGCACGCGATCTCGTCAACGATCTCGCCGGCGGTCACGCATCTGCACGATCGCGTCGCGCTCGCCGCGCACCGGTTGTTCCTGCGCGTCTACTCCTTCGGCGCGCACCCGTAGCTGCGTCGCGATCGGGATCAGCGTGAGCCCTTGGCCCACCAGCGTGTCGAAGATCATCTGAATAGCGTCCAGGCTTGCCG
>JALZBE010000679.1 GCA_030947665.1 Vulcanimicrobiota bacterium
GTCGGAGAAGCCATGCTCGGTTCGTTCGTCTACCGCGCGCACTTTCCGTGCGGTTGAAGCGGCGAGGGCTCGTTCGCACGACGGGCAGAGGAATGCGCGCAGCGCTCACCAACGAAAACCGGGCTTCTCCCGGAGGCGACCCCATGCGCAAAACCTTGTTTGCAACGGCCGTTTTCTGTACGCTGGCGGCATGCGGCGGCAGCAGCTACACGACTCCGCCGTTAGGGCCGGTCGTGCTCTCGCCCACGAGCGCGACGCTGGGCTGCCCGCCCACGAGCGCGACCTTTACTGCTGCGCAGTCCGGCTATTCCGGAGGCTTCACCGCGACGTCCGCCGACACGACGAATGAGACCGTCGCCGCCGGCCCCGGTGCGAACCAGTTCACCGTGACCCGCGTGGCGGCGACCACCTCCACCCCGGTCAGTATCACGGTGCTCGGCGGCGGCAATCAAAGCGCAGTCTTCACGGCGAACAACGTCGGCTGCATCTGCATGCGCCACCACGACATGTGGAACGCGCACCTCCGCCCGGCGCATACGCACCACCGCCGCTGACGCTCAGAGAGCGACGTGCGGGTCGCGAGCGTTCCGGTGATGCGCCGGAACGCTCGGGTTCGTATCCGCAAACGCACCCAGCGGATTGGGCACGAGCCACATGCTCGCCACCCAAAGCTCCGGAAAATAGAACGTGAAGCGCACGTCGCGATCGTTCTTCGCAAAGCCGAGGCGCACGATCGGATGCGCCGCCGGATGCCGCGGGTCGCCGCCGGCGCCCCGATAGCTGTCCACGTAGACCGCACCGTAGCGAACGCTCCCGCTTCGCGTGCCGAAGTGGACGTGCTCGATGAAATGCGTCCAGCGCTGGGGTGACAAGCCCCAGAGCCGCGGACGCCGCGTGCGATCGCTGACGTAGCGCGAAAAGTCCGCCCCGATCAAGCCCCCGCGCTCGTCGTACCAGAGCTGACTGGGATGCCGGTCGTCGGACTGCCAGCGCAGGTTCGCGTACGCGATGATGCCGGCGCGATCTTCGTCGGTATAGCGGAAGTAGCCGCCGCGCCGAGCGGCAGCGGTCGTCGGATACCTCGCGTGCAGCTCGTGGGCGCGCGCGGCGATGAAACCGCGCTCCGCTACATTCGGGAAAGACGAAGCCGCGGGCGGCGCCACGCCGGCACTGGTCAGCAGGAGCGCGACTGCAAGCACATGGTGCAGCCCGTTCATCCTCAGCGCCGCAACGAGGTCAAGAACGTACGAACCGCTTGGAGCGAGGCCGCCGCGCTCACCGTGCCGTTGTGGCTCGTGTTTAGCAATTCGACGAACGTCTTGCGGGTGGAGGCGCCGGCGGCGAAGACTTCGCGTCCCTGCGCGATCGGCACGGCCTCGTCGGAAGCTCCGTGCAACACCAGCAGCGGCGCGGTCGAGTGCGCCACGAAGCCGAGGTCATCGAAGGCCGCCTCAGCATCAGGCGCGGCGACGAGGCCGCGCGCGATGCTCTCGGGCGCTCCCTGCCGCATCGCAAACACCGGCAGCTCCTCGCGCGCGTTCGCCATCGCCGCCGCGAGAATCAATCCCGCGACAGGGCGATGCGCCGCGACGTACGCGGCGATCGGGGCGCCCATCGAGAAGCCGTACACGACGATCCCGCGGTTTGCGTCCTTCGCGACGGTATCGTAGAGGGCAAGTGCGTCGCGCTGGAACGCAGCGACGTCGGCGGAGCCGCTGCTGAAGCCGTAACCGCGATAGTCGAATGCGACGACGCGCGCGCCTTGCGCGGCGATCGTACGATAGAACGAATCGCCGTCCGCGATGGTAGCTGCGTTGCCGTTGAACACCAACACGGTCGGCAGCGCCGGATCGGTTCCGGCATACGACCAACCGCGAAGCGTTGCCCCGTCAACGTCGGCGCTCAACGTCGCCCGATTACTCGCCGCGACCCAATTTGCGATCGGCGCCGTCGGCGCAGGCTGCGGGATGATGGCGTTCGCGTGAACCGGCGGTAGGCCGCTCTGAGCAGCGGCCGGCAGACCTTGCGCCGT
>JALZBE010000680.1 GCA_030947665.1 Vulcanimicrobiota bacterium
CACGTGCTCGGCGCACGTCGGCGAGATACGTCCGAAGCGGTTCGCCGACGGCACCGCCAGCGCGCCGCCGAATGCAGCCAGGATCGCGCGCGCGAGCGGATGTTCCGGTACGCGCACCGCGACGGTGTCCTGACCGCCGGTGACGGAGCGCGGTGTGCGCGGACCGCGCGCGACGATCGCGGTCAGCGGCCCTGGCCAGAAGCGCGCCGCGAGCGCGCGCAGCGCGGGCGTGATTTCGGCGACGTACCCGTCGAGCGCGCCGGTGTCGTGCGCGTGCACGATCAGCGGATGATCCGCCGGCCGTCCTTTGATTTCGAACACGCGCGCTACCGCGCGCGGATTCGAAACGTCCGCCGCGAGGCCGTACACGGTCTCCGTCGGGATCGCGACGACGCCGCCGCCGCGCAGCACGGCGACCGCGCGCGCGACCACGTCGTCGTCGTGCACGGCTTATTTCGTCGAGCCGTCCGGCTCGATCGAGGCGAAGCCCGCGAACGGCCGCAGCACCTCGGGGACCGTGATGCCGCCGTCGGCGCGCTGGTAGTTCTCGAGGACGACGGCGAGCGTGCGGCCCACCGCGCCGCCCGAGCCGTTGAGCGTGTGCGCGAACTCCGGCTTGGCCGCCGCTTCACGCCGGAAGCGCAGCCCGCTGCGGCGCGCCTGGAAGTCGGTGCAGTTCGAGCACGAGCTGATCTCGCGGTACGCGTCCGCGCCCGGGTACCACGCCTCGACGTCGTACGTCTTCGCCGCGTTGAAGCCGGTGTCGCCGGCGCACAGCAGCATCACGCGGTACGCGATCCCGAGCTCTTCGTATAGCCCGGTCGCGTTGCGCACGAGCGTCTCGAGATCGTCGAACGACGTATCCGACGACGTCAGCCACACGAGCTCGACCTTCTCGAACTGGTGCTGTCGGATGAGCCCGCGCGTGTCGCGGCCCGCCGCGCCGGCCTCTTTGCGAAAGCACGGCGTGTACGCCGTGTAGCGCAGCGGGATCGTGCCGGGCGTCAGGATCTCGTCACGGTGCAGCGCCGTGAGCGACACCTCGGAGGTGGGGATCAAGTACAGCGCGTCGTTCGCGTCGTCGCCTTCGAACGCGTACATCTGGTCGGAAAACTTCGTGAGCTGACCGGTCGCCCACATCGTCGAGCGTGCGACGAGCAGCGGCGGGTTGATCTCGACGTACCCGTTGCGCGCGGCGCGGTCGAGAAAGAACGACACGAGCGCGCGCGACAATCGCGCGCCGGCGCCGCGCAGCACCGTGAAGCGCGAGCCCGACAGCTTGGCCGCGCGCTCGACGTCGAAGATCCCGAGCGCCTCGCCGAGCTCCCAATGCGGCTTCGGTGCGAAATCGAACGCCGGCTTTTCTCCCCACGCGCGCATCTGCACGTTGGCGGCCTCGTCGCTGCCGTCCGGAACGGCACCGTCGAGCACGTTCGGAACCTCGGAGAGCGCTGCGGCGATCTGCTCGTCGAACGACGGCAGCCGCTCACCGGCGGCCACGATCCGCGCGTCGAGCTCCGCGATCTTCGGCCGCAGCTCGGCCGCCGCGGCTTTCTTGTCGGCCGCTTTCGCGATCTGCGCTGTGAGCGCGTTCTTCTCGGCCTTGAGGTTCTCGACGGCGACGATCGTCGCGCGGCGCTCCCGGTCGAGCTCGAGCACACGGTCCACGAACTCCGCGCCGATGCCGCGCCGCCGCGCGGCGATGCGCACGTGATCGGGTTCGCGCCGCAGCAGTTCGAGATTGAGCACAGCCGCGGTGGGTTCGCGATGGCGGCGGTCCCCTCCGTGTGCGGGTCGAAAGGGTCGGGCGATGCGAGCGCTGCGGCCCGGTGCGACCTTCGAGACCCAACGGCTCCTTGCGCCGGGCGAGGCGCTCGAAACCTATCGCGCCGCCGTCGCGGTGCGCCCGCGCGGGACGGAGCGGGTCGCGCTGGACGCCGCCTTCGGGCGGGTTCTCGCCGCCGACGCCGTCGCGGACGGCGCCTACCCCGCCGACGACCGCTCCACGATGGACGGCTTCGCCGTCCGGTCG
>JALZBE010000681.1 GCA_030947665.1 Vulcanimicrobiota bacterium
TGTTCTTGAAGGTCTGCGCGCCCGGCAGCGTGCTGGTGGCGTTGGTGATGAGCTCGCGGAACGAGTTCACGGCGGCGGCCTGGGCGGCTTGAGCCTGCTTGAGCGCCTCGAGGCCTTGCGCCTGGAGCTTCTCGATGGTGTCGACGTAGGTATCGTTCACGGGGGTCTCCTTGCGCGCGGGGGCGCGGACGTGAGGTGGGGGGAGCGGGGTAGTTCGTGCTAAGTATACCAAGCACTATGCTGTGTTTGTCAAGCGGCCCGGTCGCAGCGAGGACGCCCCACGTCACCTGAGCTTGTCGCAGGGTACGCACGCACCGTGCGGCTCGGCAAGCAAGCAACTGCCTAACCGCGGCCCTACTTCGAGGTGGATGCTCGTCGCGTACCATACCTAGCGGCGTGAGCGTGAGCCGACTCCTCATCGCGAATCGCGGCGAGATCGCAGTTCGCGTCGCGCGCGCCGCGGCAACGCTCGGGATCGCTTCCGTCGCGGTGTTCTCACGGGATGATGCGGACTCGCTCCACGCACGAATCCCCGACGAAGCGGTGCCGCTTGCGGGTTCGGGTCCGGCGGCGTATCTCGACATCGATGCGGTGATCGCCGCCGCGCTCGCGATGCGCTGCGATGCGATCCATCCCGGCTACGGCTTCTTGAGCGAGAACGCGGAGTTCGCGCAGCGCTGCATCGCCGCGGGGCTGACGTTCGTCGGACCGCGGCCCAACGTGCTGGAGCTGTTCGGCAACAAGGCGCGTGCGCGCGCGCTGGCGCGCTCGCTGCACGTTCCGCTGCTCAGCGGCAGCGACGAGGAAGTGGATCTGGCCGGCGCGACGGCGTTTTTGGCGTCGCTCGGCGACGGCGGCACGATGATGATCAAAGCCGTCGCAGGCGGCGGCGGGCGCGGCATCCGCGCGGTGTCGCGCGCGGAGAACGTCGCGGACGCGTTCGCTCGCGCGCGCGCCGAAGCGCTCGCCGCATTTGGGCAACCCGGCGTGTACGTGGAACGGTTCGTGCGGCGCGCGCGTCACGTGGAGGTCCAGATCGCGGGTGACGCTGTCGGCGACGTGTCGCATCTGTGGGAACGCGATTGCACGCTGCAGCGCCGCAATCAGAAACTGATCGAGATCGCGCCCGCGCCCGGACTTTCGCCGGCATTACGCGCGCGGCTCATCGACGCGGCCTTGACGATGGCGCGCGCGGCGCGCCACGACAGCCTCGGCACGTTCGAGTTCTTGATCGACACGGAAGCCCGGAACGAAGCTGAGTCGTACGCGTTCATCGAGGCGAATCCGCGGCTGCAGGTGGAGCACACCGTCACCGAGGCGGTGACCGGCGCCGATCTGGTCGTGGCGCAGCTCCGCCTCGCGCGCGGCGCCACCCTCGCGGAGCTTGGCCTGCAGCTCCCGCCGCCGCTACCGCGCGGCGTCGCGATTCAGGTGCGCGTGAACACGGAGACGATCGCGGCGGACGGAGACGTGGTGCCGACCGGCGGCGCGCTCTCCGTCTTTGAACCGCCCTCCGGTCCGGGCGTTCGGGTCGATACGTTCGGCTACGGCGGCTACCGCACGAACCCGAGCTTCGACTCGCTGCTCGCGAAGGTCGTCGTGCACGCGGCGGAAGGCGACTTCTCGCACGCCGCCGCCCTCGCGGCGCGAACGCTGCGCGAGTTCCGCATCGGCGGCGTCGCAACGAACCTGCCGTTCGCGATCGCGCTGCTGCGACGCCCCGAGGTCTCGGAATACGACGTCTATACACGCTTCGTCGCGGAACATGCGCGCGAGCTCGCGGCCGAGTCGAACGGAATCGCCGAAGAATTGCACCTCGCGGCGGCGTTTCGCGGTGTCGGCTTCGATTCGAGCGGAAGCGCACCGGTTCCGGCGGGTAGGGGACACGATCTCGCTGCTCCGTCGGCGCAAGGTCCGGCCGGTACGTCCGCGCTGCGCGCTGCGACGCCGGGGCGATTGCTGACGATCGACGTGGAAGTCGGCGCGCCGATCGCGCGCGGACAGCGGTTTGCGGTGCTCGAGTCGA
>JALZBE010000682.1 GCA_030947665.1 Vulcanimicrobiota bacterium
GCCGCCGCGCGTACGAAGCCGCGGTGCCCAAAGAGATCCTGGTCGAAGCGCGGCCCGACGACGCCAGCGTGATCGAGGCGTGGCTGACGGAGATCAAGGGCGTGCGCGTGCGCGTGCTCGAGCCGCAGCGCGGCGAGCGCGTCGACTATTTGAAGCTGGTGAAGAAGAACGCGGAGCAGAACTTGCGCTCGTTCCTCGTGCACCAAGAAGCGACGGAGACCGCGTCGGCCAGCGCGCTCACCGAGCTCGCCGCGGCGCTCGATCTGCCCGAGCCGCCGCATCGTATCGAGTGCTACGACATCTCGAACATCCAAGGCACCAACTCCGTCGCGTCGATGGTCGTGTTCGTCGAAGGCCGGCCCAAGAAGAGCGATTACCGCCACTTCAACATCCAAGCCGTGCAAGGTCCGGACGACTTCGCGTCGATGCAGGAGACGCTGCGGCGGCGGCTGCGCTATCTGCGCCAGGACGCGGACCGGCCGCCGCTCGCCGAGAGCGACGTTGCGACGAAGGCGATCGAGACGCAGGCGCGCAAGCGCGAGCGCTTCCACGAGAAGCCGGATCTGCTGCTGATCGACGGCGGTAAAGGCCAGCTCAGCGCGGTGGTCGAGGTGATGCACGAGACGGACATGTGGGGTATCCCCGTCGCCGGGCTCGCGAAAGAGCACGAGTGGCTGTTCGTGCCGGGCAACGGCGAGCCGATCGTCATGGCGCCCAACTCGCCGGGCTTGCACTTGGTGATGCGCATCCGCGACGAGGCGCATCGCTTCGCGATCTCGCACCACCGCAACAAGCGCGGCAAGGCGATGACGAAGTCGGTGCTCGACACGCTCGACGGCGTCGGCCCCGTTCGCAAGAAACGGCTGATCGCCGCGTTCGGCTCGGTCGGCGCGATCAGACGCGCGCCGGTCGACGAGATCGCCGCGGTCAAGGGGATGACGCCGGCGCTGGCGTCGCAGGTGAAGGCGGCGTTGGGAGGGTAGGCGTTCGCATGGGTTTTTTGATCCGGCTGGTCATCAACGCGATTGCGTTGTTCGTGATCGCCTACTATCACATCGTCCACGGAATCGACGTCTCGGGCCCGGGCGGCGCGCTCATCGCGGCGCTCATCCTCGGCGTCGTCAACGCGATCTTGCGACCGATCCTCGTGGTGCTCAGCCTGCCGCTCGAGCTCGTCACGCTGGGCCTCTTCACGCTGGTCATCAACGCGCTGCTGTTCTGGCTGGTCGGCGCGCTGCACGTCGGGCTCACCGTCGCGGGCTTCTGGCCGGCGTTCTGGGGCGCGATCGTCATGTCGATCATCTCGTGGATTCTGTCGTTTCTGACGCGCGGCCTAGAGCAGCCGAGGCGCTGACGGTATGGAGAACACGCAGAAGCTCCTGAGCATCGCGCTGGCGGTGCTGGCGCTCGACGGCTGGGGCGCGGCGTCGGCGGCGCCGGACGGGCCGTCGCCGTCGCCGACTCCGCGGTCGTCGTCGCACGGGACGTCATCGCATACGACGTCGCATTCGAGCATGTTCCATCACCACGTGCACGCCGGCGTGCTCGCGGGCGCCGCGGCCATCGCGGCGGCGAAGGGCAAAGGCAAGAACGGCGGCAAGGCCGGGAGCGGCGGCGGAAAGGGAAGCGGCGCTCACGGCGGTTTCGGTGGGGCGGGGGCGCACGGCGGCGGCGGCTGAGCCGGTCGCGTTCTGGGAGCGCTTCGAAGGCCATCCCTACGCGCTGCCCGACGCGGTCGTGCTCGATGCCGCGGAGGTCGACGCGATTCGTGCGGCCGCGCGGGACGCATGGGCCGTTTACGCCCGCGTCGCGCCGTTGCTGCGCGCGCTGCCCGATGAAGGATTGCACGCGCTCGGGATTCCGGCCGCCGCGTACGACGTCGTGCGGTTGCGCGACGAGCGCGCGGGCGACACGCTGGTCGCGCGGTTCGATTTCTTGCGCGAGGGCGATGCGTACCGCGTCGTCGAGCTGAACGCCGAGACGCCGTTCTTCCAGGTGGAATCGTTCGTGGAGAACGGCC
>JALZBE010000683.1 GCA_030947665.1 Vulcanimicrobiota bacterium
GAATGGCGCCGCGTCGCGTCGTGATGAGCTTGAGCGTCCCGTCGCGGTCGTCATCGCAGACCGCGCGGTCCTCGCGCTCGATCGGCCATGATGCGACGGTCACGTCGTTCGGGCGCGCGGCGCGCGCTTCGGCTTCCGTCAAGCCGACCTGACCCACTTCGGGGTCGGTGAAGGTCACGCGGGGAACGGCGGCGGCGAACCCGGATGCATTCCCCGGCAACAGCGCGTTTCGCCCCGCTTGAAAGCCTTGCCAGCCGGCGTAGTGTGAAAACTGTTCGCGGCCGAGCACGTCCCCGGCGGCATAGACGTGTTTGGCGGTCGTTTGAAGACGTTCGTTCACCGCGATGCCGTTCTCGGAATATTCGATACCGGCGGCGTCCAAATTCAATCCATCGAGCACCGGCCGGCGGCCCGAAGCAACGAAGAGCAGCTCGCATTCCGCCTGCATTTGCTGTGATCGTACGGAGACGCCGCCGTCGACGCGGGCGACGGACGTCGCTCGCTCCATAACGATCCGAACGCCTTCGCGCTGCAGAACGCGCGGCACGATTTCAGAGGCTTCGGGCTCTTCCTTCGCCAGCAGACGTTCCGCAAAGATCGTCACTCGCGTCCCGAGCCGCTGGTACGCTTGCGCAACCTCCACCCCGACCGGGCCACCGCCGATGACCGCCATCGACTTCGGAAGACGGTCGTTCTCGAAGGTCTCCCGGTATGTGACGTACGGGACGTCATCGAGACCGGGCAGCGAAGGGAGGCTGGGGCCCGCGCCGGTCGCGAGCAGAATCTTCTTCGCCGCAAGCCGCTGCTCGCCGACAGCGAGAACATGGGAGTCGACGAAGCTCGCCGCTCCGAAGAGCACGTCGATCCCTTTGCGCTGGAGCGCATCGGGCGTCGTGCCTGCGTAGATGGTGTCGATCGTCGAACGCACGTAGCGGCGCACCGCGACCATGTCGACGACGGGGGGCTGCGGTTGCACGCCGAAGCGTGCCGCCGTTCGCATCTCGTGCGCGACGCGCGCGACCTTGAACAGCGACTTGCTCGGGACACATCCCGTCCAGGTGCAGTCGCCGCCGATGCGGTCGCGCTCCAAGAGGACGACCCGAGCACCCAGCTTGCGCGCGAAATCCGCGGCGATCAGTCCGACCGAGCCCGCGCCGATGATCGCCAGGTCGTATGTTGTCGCGGTCATGCGTTCTGCTCCAAGCTATGTGGCCGCGGATCCGGGACCCAGCGGAGGAAGATCACCGCAAGGGCGGCCGCCAGCACGGTGCCGTACAGGAGCCCGTCGATCGAGTACAACTGGCCGAGGACCGCTGCAAGCAGCGAACCGGCGATGGCGCCGATGCTGAGCAGCACGGAGTATACGCCCATGACGGCTCCGCGACCGGACTGCTGCGGAAGGCTTCCGGCCAACCAGGCAAGGGCCGCAGGCGTGAACCCGCTTTCGATCATGATGACGAGCGCCATGAATCCGCCGATCGTCCAACGCACTGCGTCGGCTTGCTGCGCGGAATGGTTGAGGAGATAGATTCCCGCGCACGCCGGCAGCATGGCGCCCAAGGAGATCCACAGCGCAACGCGGAGCCGAACGTGCGGCAGCACGAAACTCCACGCGGTGACGCCGGCGCCGAACACCAGCGCGTAGCCGAACAGGAGCCAGCCCACGCGCGCAGGCTCCGCCGTGAAGAGCCCGGCCAAGTACTGCCCGTTCGGCGCGCGCTGCGTCAGGAGAAACGGCAGCGTCGGCCCGAGCCAGAGCCCGATCACGGCGTTGACACAGAGCCACACCGGGGCGAGCCTCGCAATCGATGGAAGCCGCAGGACGTTCTTGAGGTCGGCGATCGGATGCGTGATGTTGCGGCCGCTCGTGCCTTCGACGCTCAGAAATAGAATCGCAGCGCAGGTGAGGTAGACGACTGCGACGACGAGAAACGCGCCGGCCTGCATCGTCCCAAAGAGCTGCGCCGCGATGATGCCTCCGAGCGCGAGCCCGGTCAAGAGCGTGAGCTCGAAGTAGCTC
>JALZBE010000684.1 GCA_030947665.1 Vulcanimicrobiota bacterium
GGATGACGTTCCACTCCGGCGACGACCGCATCGTCGGCGGGATCGCGCAAGAGATGGTCGAGCGGCTCGTCGCGCGCGGCGGCTCACCCGGCCACATCCACGACGCGTCGGACTACGTCCCGACGATCACGCCGTTCGATCCCGAGATCCACAAGGCGCTGCTGTTCGAGATGATGCGCGAGAGCGGCGTCGCGCTGCTGCTGCACGCGTGGTTCCTCGACGCGCTCGTCGAGAACGGCCGCGTGGCGGGCGCGCGCATCGCGACGGTCGGCGGGATTCGCGAGTACCGCGCGAAGCGCACGATCGACGCAACGGCCGACGCGTATGTCGCCGCGAGCGCCGGCGTGGCGACGCAGCAAGGCGATGCGCGCGGGCGCGTGCAGCCGGCGTCGCTGATGTTCCGGCTGTCGCACGTCGACCTTGCTGCGTTGTCGACATACGTCCGCCAGCGGCCCGAGCAGATGCGCAGCTCGCTCAAGCTGCACGAGCGCACGCCGGGTGCGCTGAGCGCGGTCGCCGGATTGTACGAGCTGTGGGACGCGGCGCGCGAGCGCGGCGCCGTGAACGTGCCGCGCGAGCTGGTGTCGTTCTTCGCGACGCCGTACGCCGACGAGGTGACGGTGAACATGACGCGCGTCGTCGGCGTCGACCCGCTCGATCCGGACGATCTCACGCGAGCCGAGGTCGAGGCGCGCGCGCAGGTGATGCAGCTGCTCGACTTCTTCCGCAACGACGTGCCGGGGTTTGCGAACGCGCGCATCGCCGCGACCGCCACCCAGATCGGCGTGCGCGAGTCGCGCCGCATCGTAGGCGAGTACACGCTCACGGCCGACGACGTGCTGCACGCGCGCACGTTCGACGACGCGGTCGCGCGCAGCGCGTACCCGATCGACATCCACAACCCGTCGGGCAGCGGCACGACGACGCATCGCCTGCCGGCCGGCACGTCGTACGAGATCCCGTACCGCTGCCTCGTGCCGCGCGGCGTCGACGACCTGCTGGTGGCCGGGCGCTGTATCTCGACGACCCACGAAGCGCTCGCGTCGACGCGCTTGACGCCGACGGTGATGACATTGGGGCAAGCGGCGGGCACGGCCGCGGCGCTTTCGCTGCAGCAGAACGTCACGCCGCGCGCGCTCGACGCGGCGCTGCTGCGCGAGCGCCTCATCCGCGACGGCGTCGACCTACGCCGGCCCGTCGGCGTGAGCGAGTGTCAGGACGCGCGTGCCTGACGTTCGCAGTGTCGCCGCCTCGTACGGCGTGCGCGTGGAGCTGGCCGATCTCGGCGATTGGGCCACGGTGACGCTGGTCGCCGAGTACGATCCCGATGGACCGGTGATCCGCGTGAACGAGCGCGCATTGTCGAAGGGCGATGCGCGGCGCGACGCGATCGACCATGCCATCGCCCACGAGCTCTACCATCACCGCGAAGCGATCGGCGAAATCCCACACATCGCGGACCGTATCGCACGCGAACTCGCCGCCGACGCGTTCGCCGGCGCGCTGGTGCGCGCGCGCTGATGCGCTACGTCGCGGGCATCGACGGCGGACAGTCGTCCACCACCGCGGTCGTCGTGGACGAGAAGGGCGTCGTGCGCGGGCGCGGCGGCGCGGGGCCGGCGGATCATGTCGACGAGCCGCCCGGTTCGCGCAAGTTCGCCGATGCGTGCACGACCGCGCTCTTACGCGCGCTCGAGGCCGCCGGGCTGCCGCGCGACACCCGATTCGCCGCCGTGCACGCCGGACTCTCCGGCTACGACGAACATTTCGACGGCGTGCGCCCGGTGTTCGGCTCAGACACCGTGCGCGTGCAGCACGATGCGCCGGTTGCGCTGGCGGGCGCGGTACAGACGCTGCCGGCGGTCGTCGTGATCGCGGGGACCGGATCGGTCGCATACGGCAGGGGCGCCGAGGGGCAATCGGTGCGCACCGGCGGCTGGGGATATCTGTTCGGTGATGCGGGCAGCGCGTTCGCCGTCGCGCGCGACGCGCTCGCGCAGGCGATGTCGGAGGACGACCG
>JALZBE010000685.1 GCA_030947665.1 Vulcanimicrobiota bacterium
CGTCGAACCCGACGATCTTCGAGAAGGCCATCGGAAGCGGTACCGATTACGACGAGCAGTTGCGCACGCTCGTCGACGACACCGATCCCGGCGGGGTGTTCGAGGCGCTCGCGATCCGCGACATCCGCAGCTCGTGCGACTTGTTCCGCAGCGTGTGGGACGAGACCAAGGGACTGGACGGCTACGTGTCGCTCGAAGTGTCGCCGACGCTCGCGAACGACACGCAGGGCACGATCGCCGCGGCACAGCGCTTGTGGGACGCGGTCGACCGTCCCAACGTGATGATCAAGATCCCCGGCACCGCGGCCGGAGCGCCCGCCATCAAGGCGTCGATCGCGGCCGGGATCAACATCAACGTCACGCTGCTCTTCTCCGTCGACCGGTACGAAGACGCTGCGAACGCGTATCTCGAAGGGCTCGAGGAGCGCGCGCAGCGCGGCGAGCCGATCGACCGCCTCGCGTCGGTCGCGTCGGTGTTCGTGTCGCGCATCGACAACGCCGTCGACAAGAAGTTGCAAGCCAAGATCGACGCCGGCGAACAGGCACTCCAGGACCTGCTCGGAAAAGCGGCGATCGCCAGCACGAAGCTGACGTACCAGCGCTTCCTCAAGCTGTTCGACGGTGACCGCTTCGCCGCGCTCAAAGCGAAGGGCGCGCACGTGCAGCGGCCGCTGTGGGCGTCCACCTCGACCAAGAACCCGGCATATCCCGACTTGATGTATGTCGAAAACCTCATCGGCCGCGACACGGTGAACACCGTCCCGCCGAACACGCTCGAAGCGCTGGTCGACCACGGCAACGTGCGGGCCGACGCCGTGCTCGAGGACATCGACGGCGCGCGCGGCGTGATCGAGGCGCTGGCGAAGGCGCAGATCTCGATCTATGACGTCACCGAGACGCTCGTCGCCGACGGAGTGAAGTCGTTCGCCGACTCGTTCAACGCGATGCTCGAGGCGATCAACGGCAAGCTCGAAAAGTTGCGCACCGGCGCGCCGGCATCGGTCTCGCTCGCGTTGGGCAACGCGCACGGAAACGCCGATGCGTGCCTCGACAAGCTCGCGCAGTCGGACTTCTTGCACAAGCTGTGGACGCACGACCCGTCCCCATGGTCGAGCGCGCCCGAGCACGTCGAGATCATCAAGAAGGCGCTCGGGTGGGTGGAGATCGCGCAGCAGACACACGCGCAGACCGGCGAGCTGCGCGAGTTCGCGAGCGCGTGCGCCAAACGGTTCGACCACGTCGTCGTGCTCGGCATGGGCGGCAGCTCGCTGGCGCCCGACGTGCTGCGCGCGACGTTCGGCAAGATCGCCGGCTACCCGGCGCTGCACGTGCTCGACTCGACGGACACGCAGCAGATCAAGGCGCTCGACGAGAGCCTCGACATCGCGCACTCGCTGTTCATCGTCGCGTCAAAGTCGGGCACGACCACCGAGCCCGACGCGTTCTTCCGCTACTTCTTCCAGCGCGCGCAACAGGCCGTCGGCGCCGCGAACGCCCCCTCCCACTTCATCGCGATCACCGATCCGGGCACGAAGCTGGAGCAGGAAGCGAAGGACACCGGCTTCCTGCGCGTGTTCACCAACGACCCGAACATCGGCGGCCGCTACTCGGCGCTGTCGTACTTCGGGATGGTGCCGGCGGCGCTGGCCGGCTACGACGTGACCGAGATCCTCGACCGCGCGATCAACGCGATGCACGCGAACGCCGCCACGGTGTCGGCGTACGACGCGCCGGGCGTGCGGTTCGGCGCGGCGATCGGTTCGCTGGCAAAGAACGGCCGCGACAAGCTGACGATCCTCGCCCACCCGTCGGTGGCGGCGTTCGGCGCGTGGGCCGAGCAGCTCATCGCCGAGTCGACCGGCAAATCCGGCACGGGGATCGTCCCCGTCGCGGGCGAGACGCTCGGTGCGCCGAGTGCGTACGGCGACGATCGCGTGTTCGTCTATGTCGGCGAATGCCTGCCCGAAGACGATCCGGTGCTGGCGCGGCTCACGCAGTTCGAGACCGCGGGCC
>JALZBE010000224.1 GCA_030947665.1 Vulcanimicrobiota bacterium
GTCTACCAGCGCGCTATCGAGCGCGGCGTCCCGCCCGAACGGCTGCGGCTGCTCGGCCACCCGATTCACCCCCGCTTCGAGGACGTGTCCGGCTCCAAGGCCGAGATCCGCAAGAAGCTCGGCCTCCCGGAAAAGGCGACGATCGCGCTGCTGATGGCCGGCGGCGAGGGCGGCGGCAAGTTGCTCCCGACGACGCTGGGCCTGGCCAAGACCGGCCTCGACTACCATCTCGTCGTCGTCACCGGCCGCAACGCGGCGCTCAAGCAGAAGCTGCTGGAACTGGCGCCGTCGCTGCCAACGCCGATGACGGTGCTTGGCTTCCGCAACGACGTGCCGGAGCTCATGCGCGCCGCCGACCTGCTGGTCACCAAGGCCGGCCCCGGCACGATCGCCGAGGCGTCCGTCGCCGAGGTGCCGGTCGTCGTCTACGACTACGTCCCCGGCCAGGAGCGCGGCAACCTCGACTACGTCCGCACCAACGGCATCGGCGTCGTCGCGCTGACGACCGCGGAGGTGGTGTCCTCGGTCGCGCGGATCGTGCACAACCAGGAGCGGCTCGGCAAGATGCGCTCGCAGCAGAACTCTATCGCGCCGCGCGGCAGCTCGCGCCGGATCGCCGAGCTGATCGGCCAGATCGCGATCAGCGGCCGCCGCCCCACCATCCCCGCCGCCGGATAGGACCTTGCCGCCGACCCTGACGATCGACGTTCCGCCGGAGATCGCGGCCGAGGTCGTCGCGACCCGGCGCGATCTGCACGAGCACCCGGAGCTCGGGTTCGAAGAAGAGCGCACGGCCGCCATGGTCGCCGGCCGCCTGCGCGCGCTGGGCTTCGACGTGCACACCGGGATCGGCAAGACCGGCGTCGTCGGCGTGCTGCACGGCGCGCGGCCCGGCAAGACGATCATGCTTCGCGCGGACATGGACGCGCTTCCGATCGACGAAGAGAACGACGTCGCGTACCGGTCGCGCACGCCGGTGCACATGCACGCGTGCGGGCACGACGGGCACGTCGCGATGCTGCTCGGCGCCGCGCGCATCACGATGAGCCGCCGCGACGAGGTCGCCGGAACGGTGTGCTTCGTGTTCCAGCCCGCCGAGGAAGGGAAGGGCGGCGCCAAGGCGATGGTCGCGGACGGCGTGCTCGAGCGCTTCGGCATCGAGCGCGCGTACGGACTGCATCTCGCCTCGACGCATCCCGCCGGCCAAGTCGGCTTCCGCGAAGGCGCGTTCTACGCGTCGAGCGACTCGATCGAGATCACCGTCGAAGGCAAAGGCGGCCACGGCGCGGCGCCGCACCAGACCGTCGATCCGGTGTACGTCGCATCGCAGTTCGTCGTCGCCGTGCAGCAGGTCGTGTCGCGGAACATCGATCCGATCGAGCCTGCGGTGGTGACGATCGGCGCGATCAACGGCGGCACGACGCACAACGTGATCCCCAGTCGCGTGCGATTGCTCGGCACGGTCCGCGCGTTCGACGCCGGCGTGCGCGAGAAGATGGCCGAGCGCATCGAGCGCGTCCTGCGCGGCATCTGCGAAAGCTCCGGCGCGACGTACGCGTTCGAATATCTCTGGCGCTATCCGGTGACGTCGAACGACGTCCAGCAGACGCGCTACGCGCGCGCTCTCGCCGAACGCGTCGTCGACCCCCGCCGCGTCGCCGACGTGCCCAAGCTGATGGGCGCGGAGGACTTCTCGTTCTTCGCCGAGCGCGTGCCCGCGTGTTTCTTCACCATCGGCAGCAACGGCGGTCCCGACAGCGCGTTCCCGCACCACCACGCGCGCTTCGACATCGACGAGTCCGTGCTCGACACGGGCGTGCGCATGATGACGGCGCTCGCGCTCGACGCACCGCAGCACGCGCCGTGAGCTCGCCCCGCCGCGCGTGGGGGATTCGCACGGCGTCCACCCGCGATCTCGCGGCGCTCGAACCGATCGTGTGGGCGCCGCTGCTCGCGGCGCCGAAGCGGCGCCGGTTCCTGCGCGGTCTGGACGAAGGCGAAGTCGTCGTCGTCGGCGACGGTGACGCCATCGCCGCGTACGCGTGGATCTACGAAGGGTTCTTCGGCCACACGTTCTTGGCGTATCTCGCCACGCAGCCGCACGATCGCCGCAACGGGCTGGCGGGGATGCTGCTCCGCGCGACGGAGCAGCGCGCGGTGACGGATCGCGTATTCAGTTCCACCAACGTGTCGAACGTCGCGATGCAAGCGGTCTTCGACCGCTACGGCTGGCGCCGCTGCGGGCAGATCGACGAGCTGGATCCCGGCGATCCGGAGCTCGTCTACGTCAAGTTCCCGGCGGCCGCCGGCGCGGGTTAGTTCCGGCTGGGCTGATGGCGCTCGACGAATTCCGTCGGCGGGCGTGGAAACCGGGCGCCAAGAATCTCGCGCAGCGTCGTCACGCAGCCGCAGGTTCGCGAAGGCCCGCCGCGGCCCAGCAACAGGGCCCGGCAGCCGTCGAGATGGTGGAGTGATGCCCGGTGTCCGCAGTCGTCGCAGATGGGCGGCAACAGCGCCGGGATGTCGCGCTCGTTCACGGGATCAGTCTCCTCCCAAGTGATTTCTTCATACTTACGGGCGCTTACGAAACTCTTACGGCTGCGCTTTGGCGCCGCTCATGCGGCGGCGCTTGGCTGGGGCTGCGCGACGAGGCCGCCGCGCAAAGCGGCGGTCGCCGCGCCGACCGCACCGGCGTCGTTGCCCAGCGTCGCGCGCACGATCCGGGTCGTGCCGCGCGGGACCATCGTCGTGCGGAGCTCGACCAGCGGCTTCACGCGGTCCAGCAGAAAATCGCCCGCGCTCGCCACGCCGCCGCCCAGCGCGATCACCTCGGGATTGACGAACGCGATCACGTTCGAGAGCCCCAGCGCGAGGTCGTCGCAGAATGCGGCCCACGCGGCGGACGCGTGCGCGTCGCCGGCCTGGGCAGCCTTGCGGATCGCCTTGGACCCGAGCTTCTCGCGCGCGACGTCGAGCAGCGCGCTGCGCGGGAACGACGGCGCGAGCCGCAGCGCGTGGCGGATCAGGCCCGTCCCCGACGCCTGCGCCTCGAAGCAGCCGACCTTGCCGCAGCCGCAGATGAAGCCGCCGTCCGGGCGGATCGTATGGTGGCCGAACTCGCCGGCGCCGTTCTGGTTGCCCAGCGCGAGGACGCCGCGCGCGACGAAGCCGCCGCCGATCCCCGTCCCGAGCGTGAGCAGCGCGAAGTCCTGGGTCGCCTGACCGACGCCGTGCGCGTACTCGCCCAGCGTCGCGCAGCGCGCGTCGTTGCCGACGAACACCGTTTGCTTCGGAAACGCCGCGCGCACGCGGTCGCCGAGCGGGACGTTCGTCCAGCCGAAGTTGGGCGAGTAGCGGATGGTGCCGCTGACGGGATCGATGTTGCCGGGCGAGCCGATTCCGATCGCGACGACGTCATGCTTGGACGCGTCGATCGCGCTCTTCACGACGTCCGCAAGCGCCGCGACGACGGCGCTGGGCGCCCGGTCGGTGATGTCGTGCTCGAACTTCGCATGGATGTCGCCGGCTTCGTCGACCGCGGCCGCCATCACGTGCGAGCCGCCGAGATCGACGCCGATCGCTGCGCGGGCCATTACCGCGGCACTCTGGGCGACGGCACGGGCAACGGTGCGGGCGCCGGGGTCGGCGGAGCGACACCGGGCGGCGCCTGAACGTCGTTGGACGGATCGTTCCACTTCTCGTACGTCACGTGCAGCGGCGTCGGCAGCGCTTGCAAGACGATCGTGCACGCGTGCGGGCGAAACGTCGTCTTGTCGTACGTGCACTCCATCGTCGCGGGGACTTGCGCGTTGCCGACCGCGAGCGAGCCGAACGCGCCGTACGTCACGCCGGCTTCCGTGCGGTCCGCCAGCGGCTCCAGTTTGGTATCCGGAGCGCCCATGTAGAGCAAGTTCTTGCGCGCTCGCTTGATGACCGGCACGGCGTTCGCCGTCCACGGGTTTCCCACGACGTGATAATACATCGCCGTGCCGATCACGACGGACTCCGCGCTGTTGCCGCCGGCGCTCGATTGGATGCGCACGCGGTCGTGGGCGACCGACACGATGTCGAGCGCGAAACCGTTCGGGCCTTGGACGGCCACGCGGTACGATGCGGCGCTGCTGATGGCGGCGTCGATCTTCGCCGAGAGCGCGGCCCCGTCGTCCGCCGCCGCGGCCGGGACGGTCGCAGCGAAGACCAAGGCGACCGTGAATGCGCTCCACGCGCGTGGCATCTGCATGGCGCCGTGTTTCCTCACCCGCGCTCGCCGCTCCGCCGTCGGCGCCTCCGGGGTTCGTCCGCCGTCCACCCCGAAGCAAACAGCCCATGCAGGAGACCATCGATCTCATCGCCCACCGCGAGCTCCGCAATCTGCGCGCGTTCACACGAGAAACGGGACAACCGACGAAGCTCACGGAGCTCGACCTCGGCCCGATGACCAACGTGCAGTCGATGGAGATCGACGAAGAGCACATCACGGTGCACTACAACACCGTGACCGAGCGCAAGTACAACGTCAAGGAAGTCACCCACAAGGAGTGGGTCTACAAGTACAACGACGACGCGGAGTTCGTCGATGCGGTGAAGCGCGTGATCGATCTGTCGCGCAAGCACCTGTACGACCTGCCCGAGAACCTGACGTGCCCGCCCGGCTGCGCCGAGTGCTGCAGCGGTTACGAGCCGTTCGTGAACCGCGACGACGTGCAGCGCATCGCGGACCACCTGAAGATGTCGTACGACGACGTGATGGAGCAGTACGTCGTCGCGCGCGAATCGGCTGACGGCTTTGCCGTCGGCTGGCTGCGCAAGGTTGACGACGACGGCGCGTACAGCGACGACTCCTCGCACAAATGCGTGTTCCTGATGGGTTCGCGCAGCGGCCGCTACTACTGCGGCATCTACGAGGCGCGTCCGCACGACTGCCGCGCGTTCACGCCCGTCGGCTGCGAGGACGTCGACACCGATCTGCCGCGCGGCGGCGAGTACAAGACCGGCAAGGCGTTCACGCCCAAACGCACCCCGGTGCGCAACGGCAAGGCGCCCGACCACGAGAACGGGCGCATGACCCAAGGGGCCACAAAGAACGTCGGCAACGACGGGACGCCGACGGGCCGCAACGGCAAGTGACGGCGCGGCCGGCGCCGGCCGCGGTCTACGACGCGATCGTCATCGGCGGCGGTCACAACGGGTTGGTGACCGCGTGCTATCTGGCGCGCGCGAAGTGGAAGGTGCTCGTGCTCGAGCGCCGCTACATCGTCGGCGGCGCGTGCGTCACCGAAGAGAACATCTTCCCCGGCTACAAAGTGTCGACGGCCGCGTACGTCAACAGCTTGTTCCGGCCCGAGATCATCCGCGACTTGCGGTTGCGCGACTACGGTTTCGAGTTACTGGAGCGCAACCCGTCGTCGTTCTCGCCGTTTCCCGACGGCCGTTATCTCATGCTGGGCGCGGACGAGGCGCAGAACGCGCGCGAGATCGCGAAGTTCAGCGAGACCGACGCGCTGAACTATCCGAAGTACGTCGCGATGCTCGAGCGCATCGCGACGGTGATCGAGCCGACGCTCACGCAGACGCCGCCGAACC
>JALZBE010000686.1 GCA_030947665.1 Vulcanimicrobiota bacterium
CACCAGCAGCACGATAGCGAGCAGCAGCACCACGGAGAAGTCACCGACACCGGCCGCGCCGTAGAAGTTGAGAAACTGCTGCAGCACCCCGACGACCACCGCTGCGAGCGCAGAGCCGGTCACGGAGCCGAGCCCGCCGATGATCACGACGATGAACGCGAAGATCAGCATCGACGTGCCGCGGCCGGGATCGATCGTGCCGTAGTACGTCCCCGCGAGCATCCCGGCGAGCCCCGCCGCCATGCCGCCGATCGCGAACACCAGCGTGAAGGCGCGCTGCACGTCGATCCCCAGCGCCTGCACCATCGCGCGGTTCTCGACGCCCGCGCGCACGATCAGCCCGAAGCGCGTGCGCCGCAAGAAGAAGAGCAGCAGGCCGAACACGATCGCGGCGATGACGATCACCAGCAGCCGCGTGTTCGGGATGTTCGCACCCAGCACGGTGGTCGTGGTCGTCATCCACGCGGGGAGCTGGAGCGTCTTGGGATCGCTGCCGAAACCACCTTGCACGAGCGAGATCGTCGCGAGTGCGAGTCCGACCGTCACGAGCACTTGCCCGACGTGGCGCGCGTAGAGCGGCCGCACGAGCACGACCTCGGTCAGTGTCGCGAACACGCCGCCGACCACGATCGCCACGAGGACGGCGACGATCCACTGCACTTCC
This sequence comes from Vulcanimicrobiota bacterium, assembly GCA_030947665.1. GTDB lineage: Bacteria > Vulcanimicrobiota > Vulcanimicrobiia > Vulcanimicrobiales > Vulcanimicrobiaceae > Vulcanimicrobium. Next base: position 665 of record JALZBE010000686.1, read on the forward strand.
GACGACGCGCCGCCGACGAGCCGCATCGCCGACCAGCCAACGTACGCGGCGACCGTGAAGAACGCGCCGTGCGCGAAGTTGAGCACGCGCATCAGGCCCCAGATGAGCGACAGCCCGGCCGCGATCAGAAAGTAGAGCGCACCCAGGCCGAGCCCGGTGATCAGCAGCAGCGCGAACGTCGTCACGTCAGTGGCTCCCCGCCGCCGCGAGACCGAGGTGCTTGCGCGCGAGCGCCGGATCGCCCATCAGCTGGTCGACGTCGCCGGTGAACGACACGCGCCCCTGGTCGAGCACGACGACGTCGCGCACGAGGCTGTGCGCGACGCTGAGGTTCTGCTCGACGAGCAAAATGGTCGCGACCTGGGCCGCGCGGCGCAGGGCGTCGACGACGTGCCGAACGACGAGCGGCGCAAGCCCTTTGGTGGGCTCGTCGACCAGCAAGATGCGGTTGTCGCCGTTGAGCAACGCGCGCGCGAGCGCGAGCATCTGCTGCTGCCCGCCCGACAGCGTCCCGGCTTTCTGCGCCGCGCGCTGATCGAGCTCGGGGAACAGCTCGTACACGAGATCGTAGCGCAGCGGCGCGCCGGCGCGTTCGGCGAGGCGTAGATTCTCTTCGACGGTGAGCCCGGCGAACACGTCGCGGTCCTCCGGGACGTAGGCGACGCCCCGCCGCACGATCTCGTGCGTCGCGAGCCGCGTCGTCTCGTTGCCGTCGAACACCACGCTGCCGGTGCGCGTCACCATGCCCAGGATGCCTCGCAGCGTGGTCGTCTTGCCGACGCCGTTGCGCCCGAGCAGCCCGGTGATGCCGCCGCGGCGCACGCCGAACGACACGCCTTGCAAGATGTGCGACTCGCCGAAAAAGACGTTGAGGTCGCGCACGTCGAGCAGCGTATCCGTCGCAGCCGCAGATTGCGCCGGTGCGGTCACAGCGGATCGCCGAGGTACGCGGACTGCACCGTCTCGTTCGCGATGATGCGCTCGGGCGTGTCGATTGCCAGCAGCGAGCCGTGGTGCATGACCGCCATGCGGTCCGCGAGCTCCATCACCAAGTCCATGCGGTGCTCCACCATGAGCACCGTCTTGTGCTGGTCGCGATGGATGCTGCGGATGAGCGCCATCATCTCCGGCACGTCCTCGACGGCGAGCCCGGCCGTGGGCTCGTCGAGCAGCACCACCTGCGGATCGCCGCACAACAGGATCGCGAGATCGAGCTTGCGCTTCTCGCCGTGCGACAACGAGGCGGCCTTCGAGCCGGCCCGCTGCTCGAGGCCCACCGACGCGAGCGCGGCCCGCGCGCGCTCGAGCGGCTGGACTTGTTTGTCGGCGAGCGTCCACACCTGGCT
>JALZBE010000687.1 GCA_030947665.1 Vulcanimicrobiota bacterium
ATGTCGCACTGCTGGTGCGGCTTGCGCTGCGCGGCGACCAGCACGATGTTCGTCTTGAAGAAGTCGCACGTGAGCTGCGGCGGCTGGCCGCCAAACAGCCGGTGGAGATCGTCGCAGTTGCGGATCGTCGCGAAGAGCACGCGCTCCTTTTGACCGTCGAGTTGCGTCGCGACGCCCGACGGCGCCGAGCCCCAACCATTGGGGCCGCTGCCGTCGCGCACTTCTTCGTCGGCGCAGCGCGCGTTCTCGTTGTTCTTGCACGGCGCATCCCAGACGAAGTCGGAGCGCAGCGGATACGGCCAGTCCATCGCCTGCCAGCTCAGCGCCGCCGCGGTTTGCCCGGGCGACAGCGGCGGCCGCGCGGCGTAGTCCGTGAGAAAGCGCTGGTTCGTGGCCAGCTGCGTCCCGCAATCGGCTTTGGCCTGGGCCGGGAACGGCGGACCCCAGCCCCCGCACTTGCGGAGCAGGTCGTTCGGCATCGCGAACGGATCCGCGGGGTTGGCGATGTCGCGGTCGTTGCGGAACGGCACGTCGAGATAGCGGTCGGCGACCGTCTTCCACGAGAGCAAGTACGCGTTGTTGACGTCGTGCATCTGCGGGGACCGCGTGCACGTCTTGTTCGCGGCCAGCCCGTCGGTCGCGCGCAGGTATGCTTTTTCGAAGCTCGCGTAGTCCTTGAGCTTCAGCGCGTCGCCGGCGTCGTTCGCCGCGAGGAGCGCGACCTGGCACGGATCGGTCGGGTTGGCCGGACCCGGGCGCTGCGAGGCGGTGTTGTTGGCGATCTGCGCCCGGCAGTTCGCGCGGACGTTCGCGGGCAGTGTCGCCGCTGCGGCGCATGCGCTGAGGTCGCTGTTCGCTCGCGCGTACGTCGATGCCGCCTCGGCGGAATACCCGGCCACGCTCTGCGCCTGAGCGGCCAGCGATACGAGGAAGGCTTGGTTGACGTCGTGCATCTGCCGGCGAAGGGCGTTTTCTTGTGCCGACCGGCCCGCGATCGCTCCGCACGCTTTCTCGTTCCAGTCGAGGCCTTCGCGCACCAATTTGAGTGTCCGGGTCGCGTCGTCCCACGAAGCGTTCTGGCTCTTGAGACCCTGTGACGCTCGAGCCTCGACGACCAGCGCGTAGTGGCATCCGGAGTGTAGTTGGACGAGGCTCGGATCCTCAGCTGCGATGGCCGGTACGGAACCGGCAGCGCCTGCGGCGAGCAAAAGCGCGGAAACGAGCACTGCCCGGACGGAACGTCGAGTGCGGTCGATCACAGCGCAAGGCTTACTCCGTCGACCGGCAACGTTCCCTCAGCCCGCCGGGCAGCGATCGGCGAGCGAGCGGAAGAATCGCGCGACGCGTGCCGCGTCGTAGGAGCGGTCGGCGGCGAGCTCGCGCTCGGTCCATGCACGGAATGCGGCGAGGTCGACGTCGGCGGCGCGGCCGTGCGCGACGGCCAGCGCGACCTCCAGCGCGGAGCGATCGCCCCACGCCCAATAGTGCAGGAAGCGGTCGCGCACGACGTCCGTCGGGGCGAGCACGTGCAGCAGCGCGTCGTCGCGGTGATCGGTGCGCCACGCCGTGACACGCTCGCGCCCGATCGCCAGCGGCCCGATCGGAAACTCGATCGTATACGGCAGGTCGGGGTGCCGGTAATAGTCTTCCGCCGCGCGGTCGTAGCCGATCGATTCGAGCGCACGGTCGACCACGACGCGCGCGCGCCCGACGTGCAGCACGAAGTCGACGTCGAGCGACGAATAGCGCTCGGGTACGTAGTACGCCGCCGCCGAACCGCCGCACAGCACCGCGGTCTCGCCGGCGTGGTCGAGCGCGGTGCACACGGCGAAGGCGACGTCGCTCAGCGTCGCGTGCGCCGCTAACCGCACCGTCGCTCCCCCGACGGCATCACAGCGGCTTGCCGATCCGGCGCGGCCGCTCGCGCTGCGTCGCGGCGCGCTCGCGCACCTCGGGATAGGCGTCGACCAGGCGCTCCAGCAGCGAGCGCAGCTCGACCGCGCCGTA
>JALZBE010000225.1 GCA_030947665.1 Vulcanimicrobiota bacterium
TACGACGGCATCCGCGCGCAGGCGCACGTCACGCCGCAGCGCGTCTCGCTGTTCTCGCGCACGCTCAACGACGTCGCGGCATCGTATCCGGAAGTGGTCGAAGCGCTGCGCGCCCTGTCAGGCTCGTTCGCCCTCGACGGCGAGCTGATCGCCGTGCGCGACGGCCGCGTGCTGCCGTTCCGGTTCTTGCAAGCCCGCTTGCAGCGCAAGGAGGTCGCGCTCGAACTGCTGCGCGAGGTACCGGTGCGCTACGCGGTGTTCGACGCGCTCGCACGCGACGAAGAATTCTTGCTCGACATGCCGCTCGCCGAACGGCGCACGCGGCTTGCGGAGCTGCTGGCGAACGCCGGCGGCGCGGTTATGCTCGCGCCGTGGACCGCGCTCGAAGCGGGCGCAGGCGCGGAAGCCGTGCACGAACGCTTCGAGACGTCGCGCGCGCACGGCCACGAGGGCCTCGTCTTCAAACGCACGGACTCGCCGTACACGCCGGGCCGCCGCGGCAAAGCCTGGTTAAAGCTCAAGCGCGAGCTCGCGACGCTGGACTGCGTCGTCGTCGCCGTGGAGCGCGGCCACGGCCGCCGCGTGAACGTGCTGTCGGACTACACGTTCGCGGTGCGCAACGCGCTTCGAGAGGCTCAGGGTGACATTGAGCTCGCGGTTATCGGCAAAGCGTACAGCGGCCTCACCGACGTCGAGATCGCCGAGATGACCCAATGGTTCGAAGCGCACCGTCTCCCGCCGTCGGAAGCGCGCGAAGCGTACGCGAAGCTGGATCTCAAACGGCACGAGATTCTCGTCGAGCCGAGCGTCGTGGTCGAGATCGCGTTCGACATCATCCAGCGCAGCGAGCTCCACGCGAGCGGCTACGCGCTGCGGTTCCCGCGGATCGTGCGGCTGCGTCCCGACAAGCTTCCGGAGGACGCCGACACGCTCGAGCGCGTCGCGGAGATCTACGCCGAGATGCTCGCGCGCGAAGGCGTCGAGCCGGCCGGCTAGAGCGCGTTCAGCGTTTGCGGCGCTCGCCGCGCTCCGCGCGGATGCGCTCGATGCGGTCGTACACACCGGATGACCGCGCGTCCGTTCGCCTCACCGCGTGCATTCGCAACCGCGCCGCCAGCAATCCGACGATGATCGCGAACGCGAGCCCGGCGCACGCGATGCGCACGTGCGGCGCGAGCGGCACCAGCGCGCCGCAGGCGAGGACCGTCGCGGCGAGCGCGATCGCGTTCTGCCACGGGCGCATCGGCGGGACCGTCACGTAATCAGGCCCTGGGCGCGGTCATCCGTCCTCGTGCAGATGAAGATGGCAACCGTCCTCGGCGTCGTCGAGCACTTCACGCGCTTCGATGAGGACGCTGAACGGCGGCGCTCCGCCGGACTCGACCGAGCCTTCTTCCGCGAGGAAGTCGATCTCGTCCCAGTCTTCCCACGTCTCGAGCAATTCGCCGTTCGCCTCGGCCGGGAAACGAACACAGAAACCTTGCTCGATATGCAGGCCGGTGATGAGCACACGCGTACCACGCGGAAGGTACGTACCGTCCTTCCAAAGTGTCCCATACGTCGTGTCGTAGTGTAGGCCGATTTCTAGCTTGTCGATCGTCCCGTTCCCCCGAAAGGACGTCGTGTGATGCGGGCCACTTCCGCACCCTCGCCTCGGAAACCCTCGTCGTGAGCAAAGACAAATTACGCCCGTGGCGCATCGTTTCGAGCGAATATCGCATCGACACGAAGTTTTTACGTTTGCGGGCCGACCGCGTCGAGTTGCCCAGTGGGGTCGTCGTCGACGAATACTACGTCCGCGAATCGCGCGGCTTCTGTGTCATCTTCGCTCTCACCGTCGATGGTGACGTTCTACTCGTTCGGCAATACAAGCATGGCGCGGCGCAAATCATCACGGAACTGCCGGCCGGCATGATCGATGCGGACGAATCGCCGGCGGCGTGCGCGGCGCGCGAGCTGGCCGAAGAGACCGGCTACACCGGCTCGCCGCCGGAGTTCGTGCGCGCGTTTCTCGCCGACCCTACGAACGCAAACGCACATTTTCATCTGTTCGTCGTCCGCGACGCGGCGTTCTCGCGCGAGCAGCAGTTCGACGTGACGGAGGACATCGAGGTGCAGCTCGCGTCGGTCGACGAGGTTCGCGCGATGGCGCTCGACGGCCGAATCTCGGGCGCGTCACAAGTTGCTGCGGTCCTCATCAGCCTGAACTATATCGGCCGTTGATGCCTCAATCCGGCCGCAGGTAGCGGCGCCGGCGCAGCGGGTGCGAACCCTCGCGTGACGGAGCGCGCAACGCGCTTCGCAGTGCGGAGAGCGCCCCGAAGGGAAACACCCGTTCCGCGGTCGCCGCGACGACCTGCAGATCGCGGCGCTCGACGCCCCACGGCGCGAGGGCGTCGGCGCACGCGTCGCTGGTGACGTCGAGTCCCGCCGAATACGGCGTGAGCGCGGGGACGACGACCAGCGCGTGCGAGCCGAGGAACGCCTGCGCGCTCGCCTCGCCGCCAAGGTGCAGCGACGGGTGCAGGTGGCCGATTATCGAGCGCGCCTCGGCGCTACGCCATGAGCCTGCGGCGGGGTGCGGCTTGTCGCCGTGCAACAGCGTCCAGCCGTCGCGCTCGCAGGCCTCGACCGTCTCGCCTAGCACCGCGACGCCGCGCGTGCGGCCTTCGTGATTGCCCGCGACGATGGTGACGACGGCCTGCGTGCGCAGCACGTCGAGCGCGGCGCCCACGGCGCGCGCCGCGCCTTCGCTCAAGCCGGCGCCGTGGATCGCGTCGCCGAGGAACACGATCTCGCGCGCGGCGTGGCGGCGCGCCGCGAGCGCGATCGACGCGACGATCTCCGTGGTGCTCCACAGCGGCAGCGCGGCGCCGCCGCCCATCACGTCCTCGTAGCCCAGGTGCGCGTCGGCGCAGATCAGCGCGCGCGACGCCGTGAGGAACGCGAACCCGCCCGGCAGCGCGAGGACGCCGTCGGCGAGCGGGTGTGCGTCGCACGCGCACGCGGGCTTCATCACAGCAGCCGCAATTGCGCGGCCTTCGGCGCTTCGGCGACCGGGCGCACCGCACGAACCGCGTCACCGTCGTTCACCGCCCGCGCGAGATCCGGATCGGCGAGCCCCTCCGGCAGGGCGGGGCGCGACTCGCCGAGCACCGCGAGCACCCGCTCGTGCAGCGCTTCGACCATGCTCGCGCGATCGTCCATGACCACCGAATCGCCGAACGACGACGTGACGATCCCGAACGTGAACGGCGTCGCGGCGGCCGGATGCAGCACGCGCGGCACGCCGTCGATCGCTTCGAGATAGCGCCGCGCGCCGGGCGCGTCGAGCAGCTCGCGCGTTACCACCCGGATCGTCTCGCGCACCAGCGGAAAATCGCGGTCGGCTTCCCACAAGCGGTCGAAGATCTTCGCCGCGTTCCAGCGCAGCGCGCCGCCGCGGATCGAACGCCCGCCGGCGCGCCGCAGCACCAGCAGCCCGGTGTTCGCGACGTAGCGGAACTGCTGGCGCAGCAGCCAGCCCGAGCGCAGCCCCGCGAGCAGATCGTCGTCGAACTCGTCCGCGTGCAGCAGCGACGCCCACACCGCGTCCTGCACGTGCTTGCGCTGCGGCAGCGCGACGAGGAAACCGTTGTCGTCCGTCGTCAGCGACGAGTTGATGCGCAGCCGGCGGTGCAGACGCGCGCCGACGACGCGCGCGAGCGTCTCGTTGACGCGCCGCCCGGCGCCGGTATGGAAGACCGCCGTTTGGCGGTTGTCCATGCGGTAGATCTCGATCAGCGGATGCGTCGTATTGGGCACATCGGAGAGCGCGAGCTGCTGCGCGACATAGCGCACAACGTGCGCGGCCTCGACGCCGTCGAGCGCGTAGCGCTGCCGCAGATACGCGAGCGCGCACTGCGGCCCGCCCGCGCGCAACGCATCGGCAACGCCGTTGCGCAGCACGTCGATCTCGCTCGCGAGCGCGTGCGGGATCCCCTTGAGGTGCGAGCTCCACTGCGGGACGGTGGGACGTCCCGCGTGCGCTTTCACACGCAGGCCGCGCGGCCCGATCTCTTCCACCCGATGCGTGCGGCCTTCGAGCAAGAACACGTCGCCGACGCGCATGCTCGACGCAAAGCTTTCGTCGAGCCGGCCGATCGCGTGACCGCCCGCACCGGCGACGCCGATCGTCGACTCGTCCGGGATCGTGCCGACGTTCTCGAAGTATGCCGCCGACTGTTCGCGGCCGAGGCCGTACACCGCGTCGCCGTCGGTGCCGACGCGGCGCACGTGCGCTTCCTCCGGCCCGACGCCGCCGCCGCTCAAGTACGCGACGCACGCGCGCAGATCGTCCTCGCGCAATTCACGGTACGGATACGCGCGGCGCGCCAGCGCGAGCAGGTCGGCGATCGCGACGCGGTTGTCGGGCGCGCACAGGCCGACGAGCCACTGCGCGACCACGTCGAGCGGCGCGTCGGGGACGTCGATCTCTTCGATGATCCCGGCGCGGATGCAGCGCCGCGTCGCGGCGGCTTCGACGATGTCGTCGCGGTCCTGCGCGATCACGACGCCCGTCGCGATCGCACCGGGCCGATGGCCGGCGCGACCGACGCGCTGCAGCGTCGGCGTCATGCCGCGCGCGCCGCCGAGTACGAGCACGCGGTCGACGTAGCCGATGTCTACTCCGAGCTCCAGCGACGTCGAGCAGACGACGGTCCGCAGCTTCCCGCTGCGCAGCTCGGCTTCGGTACGATGGCGCACGTTGCGCTCCAGCGCGCTGTGGTGCACGCCGATGCGCCGGTCGCGCGACGCGGTCTCGGTGCGCGGGCCGCCTTCCGGAACGGCGATCTCGCCGGCGGGTTCTCCGGCCTCTTCCATCTCGTGCGCCACGCGCTCGGCCTGACTGCGCACGTTGCAGAACACGAGCGTCGAGCGCACGTCCTTGGTGAGTCCGTATGCCGTGCGCGCGCACTGCGCGAGCGGCGCCATCGCGCCGGCGAACGGTGCGACGACGTCGAGCTTCATCTCGCGCAGTCCGCGGCAGTCGACGATCGCGCAATCCCGATCCGTCCCGGCGAGGTACGCTGCGACGCGGTCCAGCGGCGCCACCGTTGCGGAGAGCCCGACGCGGCGCAGCGGCACGCGCGTCAATTCCGCCAGCGACTCGAGCAGCAGCGCAAGGTGCGCGCCGCGCTTGCTGCCCGCCAGCGCGTGGACCTCGTCGACGATCACCGTCTCGACGTTGGTCAGCGTTTTGCGATAGCTGTTCATCGCGACCATCAGCGCGAGCGACTCGGGGGTGGTGAGCAGCACGTGCGGCGGCCGGGCGATCATGAGCCGGCGCTCCTCGACCGGCGTGTCGCCCGTCCGCACGCCGGTGCGGACGAACATCTCACGCACGCGGCCGCGGCGCCGCTTCGCGCGCTCGGAGTTCGGGCGCTCGAGGATGCCCATCTCGCGCAGCGGCCGGCGCAGGTTGTGCTCCACGTCGTAGCCGAGCGCGCGCAGCGGCGAAACGTACAGACAGTACGTGCGCGCGAGCAGCTCGTCGGCGTCGCGCAGCTCG
>JALZBE010000226.1 GCA_030947665.1 Vulcanimicrobiota bacterium
CTGTGGGGCCCACCGGGGCAGGCAGCGTACGCCGCGAGCAAGTTCGCGGTGCGCGGGTTCAGCGAATCGCTGCGCGGCGAGCTATACGGGACGAACGTGCACGTGCTCACCGTCCATCCGGGCGGCATCAAGACGGCGATCGCGCGCAGCTCGCGCGTCGCGCGCGCCGCCGACGCCGGGCTGGCGGCGAAGACGACAAAGAAGTTCGACGAGCGCTTTCTCACGACACCGCCCGAGGTGATGGCCGCGGCGATCGTCGACGGCATCAAGCGCAAACGCGACCGCGTCGTGGCCGGCACGGATGCGCCGCGCATCGACGTGCTCACGCGGCTCTTTCCCACCCGCGCGGCGCGCTGGTTCAACCGCCGCGGGCGCAAGCTGCGCGCGTCCGAGGCAGGCTGACCGCGTTTTGAGCCTGTTTCCGTGGCTCGGCGACCCGGCCGCGGGCGAGGCGAAGATCGAAGCGGCCGAGGTCGAGATCTCGGTCGAGGCGTAACCCAAGCGGCTGGTTCATTGAGCGGGACCGCTCAGAATGGATCGCGGGCGTTCCGTGGTAACGGGTCGCGAAGTGCACATTCCGAGCGAGGTGGCGGACCTCGCGGCGATCGCCGCGCTGCTCCGGGCTCAGGACGCCGAGCTTCGCGCCGTCGCGATGCGCGTGTACGCCGCGCGCGGTTTGCCGTCCGCATACGGCGACCGCGCGGGCGTGATCCTCGACGGGGTGGTCTCCGCATTCGCGGGCCATGCCGACGACTTCTATTCGTGCGGCGCGGAGCTCGGCCAGGGGACGGCGCGCTGGCTGCGCGGGCGCGGCGACCGGCTCCCGGACGTCGTCGACCGGCTGCACCGCGCGCGCGTCGACCTGTTCCTGATGGAGCTCCCGGAGCGGCTTCCCCCGCAGTTGCGCACGCTGGCGATCCGGCACATCGCGTGGTTTCTCACGGGATACATCGGGCGCTTGTACAGCGGCGACACCGCGCTGGATTACGAGTTCGCCGGCTTGACCGTGCGCCGCTTGAGCACGACGCGTTCGATCCCGGAGATCGAACGGGTTGCCGTCGATGCCGCGCGGCGGCTGCTCGCGGTCGACGCGGCCTGGTTTGCACGGCGCGACGACGGCGTGTGGTCGATGTCGACGCAGCGCGGACTCGATGCCGGCACGGTCGCGCTGACGCTGCGCGACGAAGACATCCCCGGTGTCGCCGCGCTGCTGAGCGGCGAGACGATCGCGTATGACCGCGTCCAGCGCGCGTCGCCGGACGAGAACGCGATCGCGCGAGCGCTCGGCGTGCGCGTCGCGCTCGTCGTCCCGATCATCGTCGAAGGGACGTGCACCGGCATGCTGGGCGCCGGCCGTATCGCGGAGACGCGCTTCACCGCGCAGGACCGCGGGCTCGCGGAGATCCTCGGCGCGCAGGTCGGCGCGCGCCTGCGCGAGCTGCACGCCGCCACGCGCATGCGCGAGGCGCTCGGCGCGCTGGAAGAGTCGGACCGCCTGCTGCGCGAGCAGTTGCGCCGCAAGGAGCAGATCGTCGAGACGCTGCAGCAGATCTACATCCCGCGCGCGTTCCCGACGGTACCCGGGATCAGCTTCGATGCCGTGTACGTCCCGGCCGAGGACGACGCGCGCGTCGGCGGGGACTGGTACGACGTGTTTCAACTGCCCGACGGCCGGCTCGCGTTCTCCGTGGGCGACGTCGCCGGTCACGGCCTGCACGCGGCCGTCACGATGGGCGCGATCCGGCAAGCGATCTACGTCGCGTCGCTGGACTCACCCGATCCCGCGGCGGTGCTGCGCGCCGTCAACCGCGTGCTGTTGCTGCAGCAGGCCGGTATGGCGACGGCGATCGTCGGCTTCCTTGACCCGCGCACGCGCCAGATCACCTATGCGTTGGCCGGGCACCCGCCGCCGCTGGTTGCCGGGCCCGGCGGCGCGCGCTTCCTCGAGCCGGGCGGCATTCCACTGGGGATCCTCGACGATCCGCTGGTCACGCAAGCGCGGCTCGACGCGTCCGGCGAGACGATGTTCGTGCTCTACACCGACGGGCTGATCGAGTACGCGCGCGACGTCGCGGCGGGCGAAGAGGCTTTGCGCCGCGCGGTCGAGGTCGCTGCGAGCGAAGACCCGACGCGCGACCACGCGTTGCGCATCGTCGAGCGCGTGCTCGGCAGCGGCGGCACCGACGACGACCTCGCGCTGCTCGTCGTGCGCTTCGCCGAGCCTGGTGCGCGGTTCGCCATCAGCTCGACGCAGCGCCGCAGCGACGCGATATCGTGGGACGTCGATGCGTCCGACCCCAGCTCCGCTGCGGCGGTGCGCACGCAGTTCGTTGCGTTCTTGTGCCGTTTCGTCGATGCACAGACCGATCTGTTCCCGGCCGAGCTCATCCTGGGCGAGCTGCTCGCCAACGCGGTCGAACACGCGCCGGGGGCCGTGCACGTCGAGCTCGCGTGGCGCGGCGACGAGCCGTTTCTGACCGTGCGCGACAACGGGCGCGGATTTCAACCGCGCGCACGGCTGCCGGAGGACGTGTTCTCGGAGAGCGGCCGCGGGTTGTTCCTGATCTCGGCGTTCGCGCGCGACGTGACGTCGACGACGCGGCTCGAAGGCGGCACCGACGTATGCGTCGTGCTGCCGTTCTCTCGCACGGAGCACACGTAGGATGCCGTACGGTCTCGCGCGCGACATTCAAACCTGCCGCGGCCATCACGCCGTGCTGCGCGCGCAGCTGGAGCGTTTCCCGGCGCCGGTCGCGGCGAACGCACCCCAGATTCGCGCGGCGCTGCGCGACCTCCAGACGGTGCTGGTACGTCACCTCGCGTTCGAAGATGTGCGGCTCTACCCGGTGCTCGAGGCCGCCGAGCCCGCCGTCGCGGAACGCGCCCGCCGCTATCGTGAGGAGATGGGCGATCTGAGCGTGCGCGTCGTCGCGTTCTTCGAGCGCTGGACCGCGCAACGCGCGATCGAAGCGGAGCCGGACGCGTTCGCGCGCGCGTGGGACGCGGTGAGCACCGCGCTCGAACGCCGCATGGCGGCGGAGGACGACGACCTGTACGAGATCGCCGAGAAGCACCCGGGCTGAACGATCTCGCCGTCGGCGTCGTGCCGGAAGAACGTGACTACGGCGCCCGTCTGCGACCCGGAGCGCGTCGAACCCATGTCGAAGAATTGCCAGGAATGCAGTCCGTACGGCGCACCGCGGCGGTGGTCATCGCGATTCTGACCAAGCCGCCGCACGGCGTCGTCTTCATCGAGCGCGCGGCGCACCTGCGCGACCATCCCGGCCAGATCGCGCTCCCGGGGGGATCCGTCGACGCGCAGGACGGCGGCGATCTGCGGCGCACGGCGCTGCGCGAGCTGAGCGAAGAGGTCGGGATCGCGCCGGACCGCGTGACGATCCTGGCGCAACTGCCGATGGTCCGGCAGACGCGCGCGAACAACTTCGACGTCACGCCGTTCGTCGCGTCGGTGGCGCCGGGACCGCTGACGATCGACGGCACCGAGACCGCGGCGGTGTTCACGATCCCGCTCGACGTGATCGTCGAGCACCTGCAGCCCGGCACGCACGTCGTCGGCGAGCACAGCATCGAGACATATCTGCTCGACTACGAGAGCCGTCGCGTGTGGGGGCTCACTGGCCACATCCTGCGCTCGTTCGTCGAAGCGTGGAACGACGCCGCGAACCCGCTGCGGACCGCGGTGGAAGGCGCGTTTTCGTCGTGAGGCTGCGCGTGCTCGCCGTTCTTTTCGTGTGCGCTTGCTTCATCGTCTTGCGCGGGACCGCTGCGGCGGAATGGTCGCCCCCTGATCTTCGGGCCACCAAAGCGTCGCTGTCCGACGTGCTCGCCGCGTACACGCGAGCGACGGGGACGCCCGAGGCGGGCTTCGCGCAGCGGCGGGAGCGCTGGACGTACGCGGTGGGCACGCGCCGGTTGTCCGTGGCCGTCTCGGTCAAGGATGACGATTTTCGTGCGACCGTCGATCTGGGCAAGGGACAGCGCTTTGGCGGCGGACGCATTGGGGGCAGGCGCTGGCGCGCGGATGCGAACGGTGTGACGCACGCGACGCTCTCCGACGATCAGGGTGACGCGGCGGACCGGCTCCCGCAGAGCGTGTTTCCGTTCGCAGCTGCGGACTGCGCGCTCGCGGGCGAGTCGACCCGGTTCGGCGAGGCGTGGATCGTCGTCGATCGCCCCGCGCGCGACAAGCCGCATTGGTTCTACGTCGACAAGAGCAGCGGACTGATCGACCACGAGATCTTGCGTGAAGGCGCGCGCACGATCGTGACCTCGTTCCAGCGCTTCGAGCCCGTCGCCGGAGTGCGCCGCCCGCGGCACTGGCGTGTCGACGACGGCGACAGCACGCACACGCTCGACGTCGACGTCGATAGCATCGTCGTCGAAGCGGTGGACGATGTGGACGTTGGAATCCCGCAATCGCGCCGCCTGTTCGCGCCGGCGAGTCCGTCGCCCGATGGCGTGGCGCGGTTGCCGGCAATATTCCGCGGTCGCACGATCATCGTCGACGCCGCGATCGACGGGCACCATGACGGTTTCATCCTTGATACCGGGACCGCGAGCATCACGCTGGACCGGGACGTCGCAGCGCGCTACGGGTTCGACCCGTTCCTCGAGCACGCCACCGTGCCGCGTATGACCGTAGGACCGCTCGCGCTTGCGGACGCGTCGACGCTGGCGATCCCGTTTCATTTCGGACGCGGCATCGCCGGCATCCTCGGTTACAACTTTTTCCTCGGGCACGTCGTGCACGTGAGCTATGCGGACCAGCGCGTCGAGGTGCTCACGCCCGACGCGGCGGCTCCGGCATTCGCGGATCCGCGCGCTACGATCATCGACGGCTATTTCGACGAGGGAATTCCCATCGTACATGCGGCGTTCGGCAACGCGACGGGGGAACGATTCGCGCTCGACACCGGCTCGCCGCACCTGCTCGTGCTCGCGCCCTTCGTGCGGCGGTACCGTGCCGAGATCGATGCGCGGTGGAGTCAGGTGGGGCTCGGGCGAACGACGGATGAGGAGTATCTCGAGGGATCCATCCGTGTCACGACCCGCCGCGTCGCGTCGTTCTCGCTCGCGGGCGTACGCTTCACGGACGCGTTGGTCGGTACCGAGGAGCGCAACGACCGTTCCAATGCGATCGACATCCCGCTGGACGGCATCATCGGCACGGAGGAAATGGCATTCTATGACTGGTGGTTCGACTACGACAACGGCCGTATCGCGGCACGGCGGAACAGCGTCCGATTCGCCGAAGCACGGAGCGGCCGTGTATGAAAGAGCGCTCCATCCTGCCGCGGACCTTGCTGATCGCGGCGACACTGCTCGTCAGCGTCGTGCTGCTCGGCACGGCCGGTTACGTCGCGCTCGAGGGCTGGTCATGGTTCGACGCGTTCTACATGACCGTCACCACGATCACGACGGTCGGCGGGGGCGAGCCCGGGCCGCTCAACGTCGCCGGCAAGTGGTGGACGATCGCCGTC
>JALZBE010000227.1 GCA_030947665.1 Vulcanimicrobiota bacterium
CGAAGCGATCAACCTCGTCAGCTTCACGTGGGGCCTGCACAATTTGCGGCCGGGCGATGCGATCGTGACCTCGCAGCTCGAACATCATTCGAACCTCGTTCCGTGGCAGTTGCTCGCTGCGAAGACCGGCGCCGAGCTGCGCTTCATCAAAGCGGACGCCAACGGCGTGCTGATCCTCGACGATCTCGACGCGCTGCTCGCCGGCGTGAAGCTCGTCGCGCTCACGCACGTGTCGAACACGATCGGCTCTATCGCACCGCTCGACGTGATCGTGCCGCGCGCGCACGCCGCGGGCGCCGTCGTGCTGGTCGACGCCGCGCAGTCGGTCCCGCACATGCCGGTCGACGTGCAGGCGCTCGATGTGGACTTCCTCGCCGCGAGCGGCCACAAGATGTGCGGCCCGACCGGGATCGGTTTTTTGTACGGCAAGCGCGCGCTGCTCGACGCGATGCCGCCGTTCCTCACCGGCGGCGACATGATCAAGCGCGTGTCGTACGAGACGACGTCGTTCAACCAGCTGCCGTGGAAGTTCGAAGCCGGCACCAGCAACATCGCCGACGCGATCGCGCTCGGTGCGGCGGTCGACTACCTGACCGAGATCGGGATGGACTGGGTCCGCGCGCACGAGCGGCGCATCACCGCCTACGCGCTGGAAAAGCTGCGCGCGTTCGAGCCGCGCGGCCTGGCGATCTACGGCCCGCCGTCCGCGGACGACCGCGGCGGGGTGATCTCGTTCAACTTCGGCGACATCCACGCGCACGATCTCGCGTCGATCCTCGACACCGAAGGCGTGTGCGTGCGCGCCGGCCACCACTGCACGATGCCGCTGATGGAAAAGATGGGCTGGCCCGCGACGGCGCGCGCGTCGTTCTACCTTTACAACACCGAAGAGGACGTCGACGCCCTCGTGCTCGCGCTCGAAAAAGCGGCGCAGGTGTTCCGGCTGTCGTGACAGCGGCATAACCATGGACGATTTCTACAAGGAATACATCCTCGACCACTATCGTAATCCGCGGAATTTCGGGCACCTCGAGCGCTTCGACGCGACCGCCGAGGATTTGAACCCGCTGTGCGGCGACACGATCCGCATGGAGCTCGCGCTCGACGATCAGGGACGCGTCGCCGACGTGAAATTCAGCGGCAAGGGCTGCGCGATCTCGCAAGCGTCGGCGTCGATGCTCACCGAGAGCGTGAAGGGGATGAAGCTCGAGGACGTCGCGCGCATGCCGCAGGGCGCGGTGCTCGAGAACGTGGGCATCGGGATCAGCCCGACGCGCATGAAGTGCG
The DNA here is from genome assembly GCA_030947665.1 of Vulcanimicrobiota bacterium. Lineage (GTDB taxonomy): Bacteria > Vulcanimicrobiota > Vulcanimicrobiia > Vulcanimicrobiales > Vulcanimicrobiaceae > Vulcanimicrobium. The sequence goes on from JALZBE010000227.1 coordinate 1,288, forward strand.
CGATGCTCGGCCTCAAAGTGCTCAAGAGCGCCGCGCTGGGTGAGCTCGCGTCCTGGCCGGACGAGAGCCCCTAACCATTCCGTTGCGTCGTTGGGCGGCGGCGCTGCTCGGGCTCGCGCTCGCGCTGACGTCCGCGATCACTGCCTCTGCTCAGACGCCGCCGTCCGGCGAGCGCCACGCGGTGTCGTCGCACCCGCGGCCGCGCGCGCGCACGCCGCTGGTGCGCACCAACGCGCCCAACGCGATCCCCGATCCGGGCTTCGAGTCCGGCGGCTTCCGGTACTGGCAGCAGTGCGGCAACGTCAACGCGTCGATCACGGCCGCACGGTCGCACGGCGGCAAGTACACGCAAAAGTCCGGTTCCGCCGCGGGCGAGCCGCTCGGCGACGAAGGCGTGTGCCAAGCCGTGATCGTCCCACCGGCCGGCAAGCTGACGTTCTGGGTGTATCAGTACTCCAACGAGCCGGACATGACGTTCGCGTATCAAGAAGCGCAGCTCTTGGACGCGTACGGAACCACCGTCAAGCAGTTGTACCAAACGGTGAACACCACCAACGGCTGGGCGCAGCTGAGCTACGATCTCTCCGCCTATGCGGGGCAGACGCTGTATCTCTACTTCGGCGTACACGGCGACGGGTACGCGGGCGCGTACACGATCCAGTTCGTTGACGACGTCGCGCTCACCAGCGGTTCGGCGCCGTGATCAGCGGTGTGGTCGTCCTGCGCTTCGCGCTGTCGATCGTCTTCGACGCGCTGGCGTTCACCATCTGGGACATCGGCACGCGGCCCCCGCTTCGCTTGATCCGCGACATCGCGAGCGGCGCGCACGTGCCGCACGTGCTCGCGCGCGGGGTACTGCGCTTCCTAATCGGTTTCGGGCTGCTGTTCCTCGCCGCCATCGTCGCGCGCCCTGCGATGCCGACGATGCGCGCGTTCACGCTGATCGAGACCGGGATGATCGTCGCGGCGCTGCTCGTGGAGCAGCTCATCGGCCCCGACCTGCGGCGCGCGTCGGTGCGGCGAGCGGCTTAGATCTCGCGCCGGCCTTCGATGCACACGTTCTGCACGTCGTAGGCGCGCTCGAGCACGACCGCATCACCCTTGGGCGTCGCGAACGTGAGCCACACCGCCCGATACGGTGCTTTGTCGGATGGCTGTACTTGATTCGTGATGACCGCGCGTTTCAACAGCAAATCGCCCGAGACGCCGAGCGCCTTCGCGGTGTCCGGCGCGGGGAACACCTGATCGCGCCAGTAGGCGAACACGCCGCCGCCACCGGTCTTGACGGCCTTGCGCATCGCGGCGTCGCCCGGATACGTGCCGGGGCGGATCGTGTCGTCGGTCGACGCGACGATGGAGTCGATCGCCGTCTGCTTGACCGAACGGCTCTCGCAGTTGGCCTCGGTGCGCAACGGAAGCTGCAGCCGCGGGGCGGATGAGGACGTGCACGCGGTCAGCACGAGCAGCGCGAGGGGGAGGAGACGCGACGACGGGTTCACGTCTCCTCCGGTTCTACGCCAGCTTGCCGGACGTCTTCTCCAGCAGCGACCACGCCTGCGCGCCGAACTTGCCGCTCCACTTGGTGTAGAAACCCGAGCTGCTGAGCTTGGTGCGGAAACCGCTCGTGTCGGCCTTGTTGATCGTCATGCCGCGCCGCGAGAGCTTGTCGGAGAGCGACTCGTTTCGGAGCTGCGTGTCGCGCCGCTGCAGCAGTGCGTATTTGGTGAGGTTGCGCTCGACGACCGACTGCACGTCCGGCGGCAGGGCCTTCCACGCCTCCTGGTTGCCCAGGAAATGGTACGCCGACCACATGTGGTTGGTGACGCTGAGGTACTTCTGCACTTCGTACAACCGCCCGACGTCGATGATCGCGAACGGGTTCTCCTGCCCATCGAACACGCGCGTCTGCAACGCGGTGTAGAGCTCGCTGAAGTTCAGCGGTGCGGGCGCGGCGCCGAGCGATTTGAACAGATCGACCCACAGCTCGCCGGCGGGCGTACGAATCTTGAACCCCGCCAGGTCCGCGACCGTGTGCATCGGCTTGCTCGACGACGTGATCTGCCGCATCCCGTTCTCCCACATCTTGGGAGCGACGTATAAGCCGGCGGCGCGGATCCCGTCGCGCACGTGGTTGCCGAGTTCACCGTCCATCGCGCGGAACGCCTCGGTGGAATCCTTGAACGCGAACCCCACGCCCTGGATACCGGCGAGCGGGACGACCGACTGTAGAATCCCGCCGTCGAGCGTGAAGAACTGCAGCGCGCCCGAACGGAGCTGCTGCAGCGCCTGCGTGTCGCCGCCGAGCTGGTTGTTCGCAAAGATCGTGACCTCGAGCCGGCCCTTCGTCTCGTTTTTGACGGCGTTCCAGCACTCTTTCATCCGCACGTTGAGCGGATGGTCGAGCGAGACGTTGCTGGCGTACTTGTAGTTCCACTCCGCCGCGCGCGCGGGCGCTTCGACGATGGCGATCGACGCGAACGCCGCCGCCGTTCCGGCCACGAAACGGCCGCGTGAGATTCTCTGATCGGTCATGTGGGGTTTTCCTCTCGGCGTTCAGTTTTAATCGAGCATCAGGCCGCCGTCCACCGTCAACGTTTCACCGTCGACATAGGACGAGCGCGGCGACAGGAGCCACGCGATCGCCTCGGCGATTTCGTGCGGCTCCCCGGATCGTCCGAGCAGCGTCAGCGACTCGACGCGCTGGCGGTGCTCGGCGTTGCTGAACGCGACGTCCAGCATGGGCGTGAGCGTCGGCCCCGGCGCGACGCAGTTGACGGCGATCCCATTCGGAGCGAGCGCGCGCGCCGCGCTGCGCGTCAGCGCGAGCACGCCGCCCTTGCTCGCCGCGTATGCGGCCGTTCCGGAGAGCCCGCCGCCGCGCTTCCCCGCGACGCTCGCGACGGTACAGATGCGCCCGCCCGCGCGCATGTGCTTGGCGGCCTCGCGGATGCAGAGAAACGTGCCGATGACGTTGATGTCGTTGACCCGGCGAAACGTCTCGACGGTGAGGTCCATGAACGGCGTCGTCTCGGCGATACCGGCGGGCGTCGCGAGCGCGTCGAGCGTCCCGCCGAACGTCTCCAGCGCACGGTCGAACAGCGCCACGACCGACGCTTCGTCGGCAACGTCCACTTGAAACGCGTAACCGTCGATGTGGTGCGCGACTTCTTCGGCGCCTTTCTGGTCGCGATCCGCAACGGCAACGCGATAACCTTCTTTGCTCAACAACTCGCAGACGGCACGCCCGATGCCGCTGGCACCGCCGGTAACGATCGCAGTTGGCGGATTCTCGCCGAACCATTCCATCTAAAGGCGCTCCGCTCTCGCTGCGCGCCCCCCACGCTTTGCGTGGGGCCCCCGGATTCGACCTCGCAACGACAATCCGGGCACGGCACGATAACGCCGTGCTCGGTCCATCACCGCTGGTGGTGTCATCAGAGAAGTACTCCCGGGTCGGTGCATGCGCTTGCGAATGCGGCTAAGAAGCGCGCGGCCGGCGCGCCGTCGATGAAGCGGTGGTCGAATGACAGCACGCACGTCAGCATCCACGCCGCGGTCACCGCGCCGTCGACGACCGCCGCGCGCTGGGTTGCTGCGCCGATGCCGAGGATCGCCGTTTGCGGCGGGTCGGGGAGCGGTGCGACGCGTTCGATGCGCTGCGGGCCGACGTTGGAGATCGAGAAGGACGCGCCGCCGACGTCGGCCGGGCCGATCGCGCCGTCGCGGGCGAGCGCCGCGAGGCGGACGATGTCGCGCTGGATGTCGGCGAGCGAGCGCGCATCGGCGTCGCGGACGACCGGGACGATGAGGCCGTGGGGCGTGTCGGCGGCGACGCCCACGTCGATGCGCGCGAACGGCGCGCCGGTCGTCGCATCCGTGCGCAACTCGGCGTGCTCGCGCAGCAACCGCGCGACCGCGTATACTACGAACGCGGTCCAGCCGAAGTCGCCGCGCCGGTCCATCAGCGCTTTGACGGCGTCGACGCGCGCGACCGTCTCGACCTGCGCGAGCGGCAACTGCGCGACCTCGGTCATCTTGCGGAAGATCGCGCGCCGCGCCGCAGGGAGCCGCGGCGGGAATGCGCCTTTCGCAGCCGGTGCGGACGCCGTCATGTCGCCCTGAGCTGCCCCGTCGTCACCCTGAGCTCGTCGAAGGGTGTGCTTCGACGTGCTTCGACAAGATCTGCATGACATTACTCTGCATGACA
>JALZBE010000019.1 GCA_030947665.1 Vulcanimicrobiota bacterium
TGCCGGGACCGTGCGGTTCCATGCGACCGGCTCGCGCGTCGTCGAAGGCCGCACGGTTACGACGACCCTTGACCTGCTCGGCGTGCAGAGGCTGGTGCGGCGCTGCGTCGCCGGCGTCTGCGGCGGGACGTGGTTCGACGGCTCTCGCGAGTGGACGTTCGCGCTCAACGACGTCGCGCTCCCGGAGGAGGTCGACGAGTCCACGCTCACGCAGCGCACGCTCGCCGCGATCGCGTCGTACGCGTTCGCCGAGCCGGCGTTTCGCGCTGCGGGCGGCACCGTTGCGCCGGCCGGTACCGGGCGCTGGCGCGTTCGGGCCCGGGACGGCATGGAGCTGATCGCCGTCGTCGACCCGGCCACCCAAGCGCTGGCGCGCATCGATACCGCGGAAGGACGGCCGCTGGCGGCCTACGGCCACCAGACCCGTGCCGGCGGCGCGAGCTTCGCCCTCGACCGGGGCGGCCCGTTCGAGAGCGGCCCGCTCGACATGGCCGGCGTCGTCACGGACCCGCTCGGGCCGCCGGCGGGCGCGCCGGCGACGTTCTCCGGCAACGCCGCGCTCGCGCTCGGCAACGATCCAATCCCGATCGTCGCGTGCAATCTCGGGGGCCGCACGGTGCGCTGCCTGCTCGACAGCGGCGCGACGCCGAGCGCGGTCACGCTCAGCCTCGCCGAGGCCCTGGGGCTCGAGCCTCACGGCGAGCTTGAGATCGCCGGGCTGTCGCGCTTTGCGACCGGGTTCGTCGAGGCGGGGCCGCTCGCGCTGGGTTCGGCGCGCTTCGAGCGCGTGCGGCTCGCGGTCGTGCCGCCGTCGCGCGCCGCGCGCTTCGACGTCGTAATCGGCAGCGATCTGCTGGCGCGCGTGCGGATCGTCCTCGACGGGGCCGGCCGGACTGCGCGCATCGCCGCGCCGGGTACCGCCGCTGAATCGCCGGGCGCGGTACGGCTGACGTTCCACAACGGCTCGCCGATCGTGCAGACGATGTTCGGGCCGCAGGGCGCGCGCGCGCTGCTCGACACCGGCGACGAGGCCGTGCTCTCGATCGGCTACGCGGCGTACCGCGTGGGACCCCAATGGGCGGTCGTGTCGCGCGGCCAGGCCATCGGCATGGCGGGTGCGGACGACGTCATCACGGTGGAGATCCCGGACGTGCGGATCGGCCCGTTCGCGATCGGCGCCACGCGTACGGCCGTGCGCCGAACGCAGGCGATGGCGCACGTCGGCATCGGCCTGTGGGACCGGTATCTGGTCGACCTCGACGAGTCCGCGGGCCGAGCGACGTTCACCCCGCGCTGATTCGCCGGCAAGGCCCTAAAGCGCTGGCGAGCGGTCAGTCGAGGTCGGCTTCCAACGCTTCCGCCGTCCGCTGCATCACCTTCGCGAGCAGCGCGATCGCGCCGGCTCGGTTTGTGTTCAACAGCATGTACTGCATGCGGTCGTTCGGGTGCAGCACGACGAAAACGCCTTTGCTGCCCTGCGTGATCGAGTTGAGGATGCGGTCGATGAACGCCCGGTCCTCGTCGTCGAGTTGAACCGCACCACCCTCTTCCTTGAGAAGGTCGCGGAGAAAAGTATCGAGATTGTCGGGGACATCCATGTGCAAAAACCCTCGTGTGGTACGAGCGCCGTCCTTTTAGCATAATCGGCCGGAGGGCCGGAAAGTGAAGTTCGAACCGCCGGACCGGTTAAGCCTTGACGGCGGCTCGGTAAAGATTGTCTTTACGGCCGGAATCGACGAAGAAACGTCGCTCTGCGCAGTTCTGTTCGCGATTCGCGCAACGCCGCCGGAACAGCAGAGCGAGACGGCGAACGCCGCGCTGCGCGCTCGGCGCGAAGGAGGCTCGTACGTTCAAGGGATTCGGCACGTTCATCGCGCGCGGCAACGTCCTCGACCTTGCGGTGGCGGTGATCGTCGGCTCCGCGTTCACGGCAGTGGTGAACGCGCTCGTCAAAGACATCTTGACTCCGCTGGTCGCCGCGATCATCGGCCAGCCCGATTTCTCGAAGCTCGGCTTCTCGATCCGCAGCACGCATTTTCCGGTCGGCGATTTCGTCAACGCGCTGATCACGTTTCTGCTCGATGCACTCGTGATCTACTACGCGGTCGTCGTCCCGTTCCGCACCATCGCGTTGCGCTTCAACCCCGCGGAACCCGTGCTCGCGCTGAAGACCTGCCCAGAGTGTCTCAGCGAGATCGCGCAGGACGCGCGCCGTTGCAAGTACTGCACGGCGGTGCTCACACGCGCACCGGGCGCGCCCGCTTGAGCGACGGCTCGCCTGAGCTCGCTTGCGGATCCCGGCCTCAAAGCGGGGCGAGCAATTGCGCGAGCAACGGCGTCGCCGGATTCGTGCGCAACTCGGCCCACGGCGCGTCCTGCACGGTACGACCGTCCTCGATCGCAATCGCACGGGGGCATAGGCGCTCGAGCACGTCGCATTCATGGCCCACGACGAGCATCGTAAAACCAAGTTCCGCCTGCCACTGCACGATGGCCGACACGAGCTCTCGCACGAGGTGACGATCGAGTCCGCTGAACGGCTCGTCCAGTAACACGATGGGCGGTTTGCGCGCCAACATGCGCGCGAGCGCGACCCGTCGCGCTTGGCCGCCGGAAATCGCGGTTGCCGGCGCATGCCAGATCGGCCCGAGTTGCAGGCGCTCGCGCAGCTGCGCGATCCACGGCGCGTTCGCATCCCGGTTGCCGTTCGTCAAGCCGAACCGGACGTTGTCGGCGACGCGCAAGTGCGGGAACAAGTTCGCGTCCTGCGTCAGATATCCGACCTGCCGTTGGTGCAGCGGCAGCGGCGGTGGGAAGACCGTTATCGCGTCGACGGTGACGTGCCCGCCGTCGGGTGCTTCAGCGCCGGCGATACAAGCCAATACCGTGCTCTTGCCCGAGCCGGAAACGCCGAACAAACCGCACGCCTCGCCCGACCGGACGCGCACGGCGACATCGACCGTGAAGCGCGGTCGCTCTTTGACGATGTGCGCGTCAAGCACGCGCTGTCCGCCGCTGCGCGAGGACGTGGGCCAGCCACGGTAGGGGAAGTGCAGTCAGCAGGAACACGATGAGCAGCGGCATCACCGCCGGCAATCCAAAGTTCTCGAGGCTCGTCCAAAGAGCGACCGGCATGCCGGCCGGATAGTACGCGGTGATCACGACGGCACCGAATTCCGTCAATGCGCGAACCCATGCGAGGCTGAGCGCGACCGCGAATCCTAATCGCGCGATCGGAAATGTGATGCGCCAAAACACGCTCCAGCGATCATGTCCGAGCAAACCCCCTTGAATCTCGAGCGTCCGAGGCACGCTGTCGAGCGCGGCAACGGCACCGAGGATATAGTAACCGATGCTGACGTAGACTTGCGTGGTGACGAAAGCCAATGGCGTGTTCGTCATCTTCAAACCAAAGCGCTCGAGGTACACGCCGAGTGCGTGCGGACCAAAGGCCAGCGACAGCAGGATGCCTAGCGCAAGCGGCGGCAAGAGGACGGAAACCAAGAGTATCGCTTGCCACCACAGACGTTCGCGCGTGGCGGAGCGAGCGATGTAGAGCGCCATCGGCGTCCCGATGACGACGACGACCACCATCGCAATGCCCGTGAAGACCAGCGAGACGCGGACCGAATCCACGGTCGTGGCGCCGTCGCCCCAACGCCACGGGCCAATCGGAACGAACAATCCGACAAACGGGTAAAGGAGCGCGACTGCAAAGAGAACCGCCGCGACGCGCTTCACCAACACGGTGACGGCGCGCTACGCACGCAGAGGCACCGCACCCGCCGGCGGATCGTAGAAATACTGACGGAAGATCGCCTGCCCCGCTCCGGTCAGCCAGTTGACGAACGCGACGGCCTTGTCTTTGTGCGCGGAAGCATCGAGTACGGCTGCGTAATAGACGAGTGGTTCGGGGTGGCGTATCGCTCCACCGATCTCCAGCGTCTGTTGCGCGTAGTGATCGCGCCGGGCGTCGCTCCCGAGATTGATCTCCGCCGGTAACGTCACGAACGGCAAACTGAACGGACCGGGTTGAATCTTGTACGCCGAAGCCGCGTCGAGCTCGCCGCTCTGCAATCGAGCCTCGACCGTCGGTTCGCTGAATATCTGGGCCGGGTTGATCGTCGGCCCCAAGATGCTCTGCGCCAAACCGGGCTGTTTGTAGTGCGCCTCTGCGAGCTGCAGCGTGAAGATGATGTTCCGGCCTTGCGGGTCGACCGTCGGGTCGGTTCTTCCGAAGCGCAAGTCGCGCTGCTGCAGAATCTGCCACCACGGCATCGAACCGCGCTTGGCCGCCGCGGCGTCGGCAAACTGACGCGCGTACTTGCTTTTCGGGCTGTACGCGATCACCATCTCCGTGCGCGCGACCGGCGTTGCGAAGCTCGCCTTTCCGCCCTTGAGCACGGTCAGCATCGGACCGGGCGTCACCGCGATGAAGACGTCGGCCGCGATGCTCCCGCCGACGATGAGCTTCGCGAGCGCGTCGGACCCTTGCGCGCGGCCGTGCATGTCGATCTGGAGCGTTTGCGACGCGCCCGTCTTGATCGGCCCCTCCATCATCGATCCCATCGAACCGGCATAGGCTACGTCTAGGGGCATCAGCGTTTGCGCCCCCACGGGGCACGCTGCAAATGCGAGCGAGGCGGAACTGCCGGCGATCCAGAGGCGGCGGTTCATGCGATATGTTCTCCCGTTCGGCTGACGTCGTACGAGGCAAGTCCCTCGAGGTCGCGGCGATACGGCGCGGAGCGCAGCGCATCGAGCAGTGCGCGCACCTCCGGCGTTTTCACGGCGGCGTTTGCGACCAGCAGCACGCATCGCTCCTCGCGTACGGAGATGAAATCCAAATCGAAGACGCGCGCGACGCTGGCCATTCCGATCGCAGCGTCGGCGAAGCCCTGCGCGATGGCGCGGCCTGCATCGAGCTGGCCGGCGACTTCCCGGTCGTAACCTACGACCCGGTGCGGGTCGACGTCGGCGCGGCGAAGACGCTCGTCGAGCAGGCGGCGTGCACCCGCGCCGGCCGGCCGATTCGCAATGCGCGCCTTCGTCCGCGCGATGTCGGCCGCGCCCTTCAGGCCGAGCGGGTTTCCGTGCGAGACGAGCCAGCCGGCGTCCGTCCGCGCGACTTCGAAGCGCGTGAACTCCGCCATCTGCCGCGCTCTCTGCGCCGTAACGTCGCCGTGCACGACAGCCGCATGAAGGCGGCCTTGGCCGAGCGCCTCGATCGCGGCATGATTCGTCATCGTGAGCCACAAGACGCGAAGATGTCGGGATCGCGCCATGGCGTGACGCGACAACAACCCGACCGCGAGCTCGCAGCCGGCGATGAAGACGTTCGGGACCGGCGTCTCGGTCGGCTCGATCGCGAGGTGCTCATCGTCCAGAGCGTGGGTAACCGTCTTGCCTCCGATCGTGGCAACGGCGACCCGGCTCGATCTCGGTGCGGCCTCGCCGCGCGCGGCAAATAGCTCTTCGACCGTCGTGCCGAGCGTCCGCGCCAGCGCGAGCGCGATCCCGACACTCGGCTGCGACCGGCCGCTCTCGATCGAACCCACCGCCTGCCGAGTGATTCCGGCGGCGCGAGAGAGCTCACGCTGGGAAAGACCGCGCTCTTTGCGCAGCCCTTCGACCCGAGTGGCGTCTATCATGGCCATGAGGCAACGATACTTGCCGCGCGAGTCGGTAAAATCCTCGGATGTTGTAAGCGCCCGCGCTAGACGAGCTTACCGTAGATTTTGCGCCGTTGTGGTGCTTTGAACACGCCCGGCCGCTCAGCTTATAAACGTGATGTATTCGCTATGAAATTATAGCACGAACATGCGTTCGCACGAATAATCTCGAAAGAAGAATTCAAAAGCGGTTCGCTGTTTAGCGGCTGACGCGTTCCACCCACCAGATCATTGCGATTTGCAACGGAACGCGCGCCCACAGAATCCACGCGGGTGCGGCCGCGGCGAAATGGTCGGCCTCGATCGCCATGTAGATGTTCGCCGGCCAAACTGCGACGAGCAGTGCGATCAGACCCAAGCCCGCCGCGCGGCGCGTGCTCGGAATCATCAGACCGAGTCCACCGGCGATCTCCGCGATGCCGCTGATCGCGACCAGCAGGCCCGCGTGTCCGAGTTGCGGCGGAACGATCTGCTCGTACATCGCCGGGCGTATGAAATGCAGCGCGCCCGTCGCGACGAACAGAATGCCGGTGATCGCGGCGCGCACGCGCTGACGCCGGCTCAGTTGCGGTGCGCGAAGTGCTGGCGGTCGTCCTCTTCGAGCACGTCGAGCGCGAGGATGAGATCGGGACGCTCCCGGAGCCAGGGATACGCTTCGTGCGCGGCGTTGCGGTCGCCATTGCGCGGCAGGCGCGCGGCGATCATCGCGTTCCACTCCGTGACGCGCTTCGGCGACGTCGATGCGCTCACGAACGCCGCGACGGCCTCGTCGCTCGCGGCGTCGGCGACCGCGGCGCGAAACGCGTCGGGTTCGATCCCGAGCGCTTCCAGCAGCATTTCGCTGAAGCCCGGGATGTTGTACGCACCGAGCTCTCCGCCCGGCAGCGTCGCGCGCACCTTGTCGACCGTGCGCGGCAGGAACACGACGCCTGCGAGTTCTTCGCGCGGGGCGCGCGGCGGCGCCTTGGTGAGATCGAGCGGATCCATGTGCGCCTCGTTCGCCGCGCTCAGTTCACGCGCTTCTTTTGGCCTTGCCACTCGCGCTCGCGCAGCACGTACTTCTGGATTTTGCCGGTGGACGTCTTCGGCAGCTCGCCGAATTCGACGGTCTTCGGCACTTTGAACGCCGCGATGCGCTCGCGCGCGAAGGCGCGGAGCTCGTCGGCTTCGAGGGTGCGGCCCGGTTTGAGCGTGACGAACGCCTTGGCGACCTCGCCCCACTTCTCGTCGGGAACCGCCACGACCGCGCACTCGAGCACCGCATCGTGCTCGAGCAGCACCTTCTCCACCTGCTGCGTCGAGATGTTCTCACCGCCGCTGATGATCACGTCCTTCGCGCGGTCGACGATCTCGATGTAGCCGTCCGCATGCACCACCGCGATATCGCCCGAGTGGAACCAGCCGCCTTCGAACGCTTTCGCCGTCGCGGCCGGATCGGCGTAGTAGGCTTTCATCACGTTGTTGCCGCGCATGACGATCTCGCCATGCGTCACGCCGTCGGCCGGAACATTGCGGAGTCCGACGTCGACGACGCGCACGTCGCGCGGGCCCAGCGTGATCATCGGCACGCCCTGCCTGCTGCGCAGCCGCGCACGCTCCGCCGCCGGGAAACCGTCCCACTGCGGGCTGTGCCACGCGCACTCCGTGATCGGCCCGTACACCTCGGTGAGTCCGTACACGTGGTGCAGCTCCGCGCCGAGCGCCTCGATCTGCGCGATCGTCGCGGGCGCGGGCGGCGCGCCGGCCGTCGTCACGACGACGCGATGCGGGAACGCAACGGTGTCGGGATGGTTCACCAGACCGATCAGCACCGTCGGGGCCGCGCAGAAGTGCGTCACGCCTTCGTCGTGGACGCCCGCGTTGACGCCGGCAGCGTCGACTTTGCGCAGGCAGACGTGCGTCGCGCCCGCCGCCGTGACGGCCCACGGAAAGCACCAGCCGTTGCAATGGAACATCGGCAGCGTCCACAGATACACGCTCTCCGGCCGCAGGTTCGCGTGGAAGATCTCCGCGAGCGCGTTCACGTACGCGCCGCGGAACGTGTACATCACGCCCTTCGGCTTGCCGGTCGTACCGCTCGTGTAGTTGATGGAGATCGTGTCGTCCTCGCCGCCGCTGCGCGCTACCAGCGCGGCGCGATCCGCGCCGGCGAGCAGCTGTTCGTACTCCGCTGCACCCTCCGCGTGCGCGGTTTCGCCGGGCGCCGCGACGCGGATGCGCGGCACCGCCGATGCGAGCCTGCTCACGAGCGGTTCGAGCTCGTAGTCGTACAGCAGCAGCGACGCGCCGCAGTGGCCCAAGATATAGTCGATCTCGTCGGGTGCGAGCCGAGTGTTGAGCGCGCACAGAACGCCGCCGGCGCGCGGTACGGCATACGTCGCTTCGAGCACCATCGACGTGTTCGGCGCGAGCACCGCGACGCGCTCGCCGGCGTGAACGCCGCGGGCCTGAAGCGCCGCGGCGAGCCGCTCCACGCGTTCGAGGAACTCGGGATACGTGCGGCGCGCGCCGCCGTCGACGACGGCGGTCTTGTCGGGATAGACGAACGCGGCGCGCTCGAGGAAATCGAACGGGTCGAGCGCGCGGAGGTGGACGGCGGCGGCGGACGCTTCGGCGATCATGGGACCCTGTTCGGCGGATGGGGAAAGCGCACCCCATGTCAGTTTCCACCGGGCGCACGTCGCTCGCCGCGGAGACGCCGACCGTCAAGGTCGGCGATCCCGCCCCCGACTTCACCCTCACCTCGCACACCGGCGAAGAGTTCCACCTGGCGGACAAGCGCGGCACGAATGTCGTCATCGCGTTCTACCCGTTCGCCTTCAGCGGGACTTGAAGCGTTCAGCTACCGGTGTACGAGCGCGAGCACGAGCGCTTCGGCACCCACAACGCCCAGGTCGTGGGCGTTTCGACCGACTCCCGATTCGCCAACGCGGCGTGGGCCGCGCAGCTCGGCGGCATCACGTTTCCGCTGCTGAGCGACTTCTATCCGCACGGCGCCGTCGCCGAACGCTACGGCGTGCTGAATCCGCGCGGCATGCCGGAACGCGCGATCTTCGTCATCGACAAGGACGGGATCGTGCGCTACATCGACGTCCATCTGCTCAAAGAAGCGCCTGACGAGGCCGTCCTCTTCGAGGAGCTCGCGAAGCTGGCTAGATAGCCGTTTTCCGGGGGGGGCGGTGGGCAGTCCCAAGCCCGCGCTGATCTTGAAGTACGTGTTCTATCTCGGCGGCGAGAAAGGGACGTAAGAAAAAAGACCGCCTCGGTGCGAGGCGGTCTTCTTCTGCATCGGCGCGTGCCGAGCGCGGGTGGTTACTTGACGGAGGTCGTCGCGGCGGTCGAAGCGGTCTGGATGACACGCTCCGCGGCATTCACGACGTTCTTCTGGGTCACGGTGAACACGCCGGCGAGCTGCGACGCGAACGCGCTCTGCTGCTCGAGGACGTTCTTGGCGAACGCGGTGTTGAGCTCGGTCAGCTCGGCCAGCGTGGGCAGGTTGCCCATCGGCATCGACGGCTGGAACGACGGCACGTTGGAGACGATCTCGCCGATCGTCGTCAGGGTCGCGACCTGGGTCGCTTGCGCTTGCTTGAGGGCGTCGAGGCTCTGCGCTTGGAGCTTGGCGATGGTGTCGAGATACGTCATGTGCAAACTATATCAAGCATCTGCTAGATTCGTCAAGCGACCTATGTCGGACTACCTCAAGCGCGTTCGACGAATCCCCGGTAAATGCTGACGAGCGTCTGCTTTTGATCCTCGGTCAGGCGAGCGTCGGCCCGAATCGCTTCCTCGACCACAGGCGCGCCGGCGGCGGTGCGCTGGGCCGCGGTGCCGTCGAGCAGGCCGGCCTGAGCGTACATCGTTTCAGCCGAGATCTTCAGCGCCGACGCGAGGTTCTTGAGCACGTCGGCCGACGGCTTGTGCAGCCCGCGCTCGATCTGGCTCAAGTACGGGTTCGAGATCTTCGCGATGTCCGCGAGCTGGCGCAGCGAGAGGTTGGCCATCTCGCGCTGACCCCGGATGAAATCACCGACGCCGCGCCAGATCGCGTCGGCGTCGTCGTTCTTGGCCACGCGCTTACATGTCCAGGCCGCCGTTGATCGTGTAGACGGCCCCCGTGATGTAGCTGGACTCGTCCTCGAGCAGAAACTGCACGACGCGCGCCACTTCCTCGGGCTTGCCGAGGCGGCGCTGCGGGATCTTCTCGATCACCGCGTCGAGCGCGGCCTTCGGAATTTGGCCGACCATCTCGGTGGCGATGAAGCCGGGCGCGACGGTGTTCACCGTGATGCCGCGGCGCGCCATCTCGAGCGCGAGGCTCTTGGTGAGCCCGAACAGGCCGGCTTTCGACGCCGCGTAGTTCGCTTGGCCGACATTGCCCGTCTCGCCGATGACGGAGCTGATGTTGACGATGCGCCCGGAGCCGCGCTCGATCATGTGCTCGAGCACGCTCTTGATCATGCAGAACGAGCCAAACAGGTTGACGTCGAGCACGTTGTGCCAATCGTCGTACGACATCTTGCGCACGGTCTTGTCCACGGTGATGCCGGCGTTGTTGACGAGGAAGTCGATGCGGCCGAAGCGTTCCATCACCTCGGCGACCACGCGCTCGCAGTCTTCCGGCTTGTCGACGCGCCCTTGGTGGACGGACACCTGGCCGCCCTCGCCTTCGAGCGAACGCTGCAGCGCTTCGGCCGCTTCTTTGCCCTTACTGTAGCCGGCGGCGACGCGCGCGCCGTTCTTCGCGAGCATCGTGGTGATCGCCGCGCCGATTCCGCGGGTGCCGCCGGTGACCAGCGCAACGTGTCCGTCAAACATCGAGATCCTCCGAAAGGCCGATATCGCCGCGGACGGTAGTCTTGCCTTCCACGCGCGGGCGCCGAGGGCTTTTCACGAGCCCGCCGGAAGCTGCGTGGGGAACCACGGGTGTTGAGCAGGCGTGCGGTTTCCGATGATTCTTGGGAAGAAGCAGCGCTGGAGGCGATCCATCTACTACGAACAGTACGACGCGGCGTATCTCGCGATGACCCCTGCGCGCTGGTCCGCAGCGGCGACCAAAGCCCTCTTCGGCAACCCGTTCAACCCCTTCACCTACACGCTCCCCGGCCGCATGATGAACGCGTCGGCCGACGTGTTCGCCGGGATGACGCGCAAGCGCGGGAAGCCGGCCTGGAATCTTCCGGCGAGCGTCGAGGTGTTCGACGACCGTCCGTTCGGGCGGCTGATCCGCTTCGTGACGGGCGACCGCCGCGAACGCCCGCGCGTGCTGCTGGTCGCGCCGATGTCCGGCCACTACGCGACGCTGCTGCGCGGTACGGTCGAGGCGCTGCTCGGCGCGCACGACGTCTACGTGACCGACTGGGCCGACGCGCGCGACGTTCCACTCGGCGCCGGACGGTTCGACCTCGACGACTACATCGGCTACATCAAGGATTACATCGGCGCGCTCGGACCGGACGTGCACGTCATCGCGGTCTGTCAGCCCGCACCCGCCGTGCTCGCCGCCGTCGCGTTGTTAGCCGCCGAGAACGACCCCGCGCAGCCGCGCTCGATGACGCTGATGGGCGGCCCCGTCGACGTGCGCAGCGCGCCGACCGCGCCGACCAAGCTCGCCGCGGCGAACTCGCTGGAGTGGTTCGAGCGCGAGCTCACGATGCGCGTGCCGCAATGGTACACCGGCGCGGGGCGCGCGGTGTATCCGGGCTTCCTGCAGATCGGCGCCTTCATGTCGATGCACCCGCAGCGGCACATGGACGCGCACGTGAAGATATTCGAAGACCTCGTGCGCGGCGACGGCGAGTCCGCGCAGAAGCGGCGTGCGTTCTACGACGAGTACCTCAGCGTCATGGACATCACCGCCGAGTTCTACCTGCAGACGGTGGACGAGGTGTTCCAGCGCGCGACGCTGGCGAGCGGCATGATGACGTGGCGAGGCGAGCGCGTCGACCCGGCGGCGATCCGCAAGACGGCGCTGCTGACGGTCGAAGGCGAGCTCGACGACATCTCGGCGCCGGGCCAAACGCTGGCGGCGCATGCGCTGTGCAGCGGGATCCCCGCCGACCGGCACAAGAATCTGTTCCAATCGGGCGTCGGCCACTACGGCATCTTCAGCGGCCGCACGTGGCGCGAAGAGATCGCGCCGCACATCGCGGCATTCATCACCGCGCAGTCGTAAATGCTTGCGCGCGACGTGCTGCGACGCCACCGCGCGCGGCGCACGCCGCTCGCGGTCGCGCTCGTCGCGGTCGACACCGTCGCCTACGCCGGCTGTTTTTGGGCGCTGCTCATCGTTCCGAGCGTCGTTGCGAAGTTTGCGCTCGGCGTGCTGCTCGCCGCGATCACGGGCCGGCTGTTCGTGCTCGGCCACGATGCGTGCCACGGCAGCTTCACGCCGAGCCGGCGTCTCAACGACGCGATCGCGCGCTTCACGTTCCTGCCGTCGCTGACGCCGTTGGGACGGTGGCGGCTCGGCCACAATCAGACGCACCATGCCTACACCAACCGGCGCGGCCTCGACTTCGTGTGGGCGCCGTTCTCGCCGCCGCAATGGCGTGCGCTGCCGCTGGCGCGGCGGCTGCTCGAGCGCATCTACCGGAGCGCCGCGGGACACGGTCTGTACTATTTCATCGACATCTGGTGCGGCTATCTGCTCGTGCCGCGGCCGGGGACGGGCGCGTCGCGACGCGTCGCGCACGCGTTCGAACTTCTCCTGATGTTCGTCACGACGGCCGTCGTCGCGAGCGTCGTCGTCGCTACCGCGCGGTACACCGGCCAGAATCCGGTGCTGCTGATTCTCGTCGCCATGACCTGGCCGTTCGCCGTGTGGAACGTGCAAATGGGGTTCGCCATTTACCACCATCACACGGACCCCGCGATCCGCTGGTACCGCGCGAGCGATCCGGCGCCGAACGACGTGCAGCTCGACGCGACGCAGCACGTCATCTTTCCCGGGACGTTCAACGCGATGTTCCACAACATCTTCGAGCATTCGGCGCACCACGTCGACCCGCTGATCCCCCTCTACAATCTGCCCGCAGCGCAGACGGCGTTGCGCGAGCGGTACGGCGAAGGGGTTCGCGCGAAGCGGTGGACGCTGGGCGGCTTCCTGGATACGGTGCGCCGGTGCAAGCTGTACGACTACGACGCAGCCTGCTGGACGGACTTTCGCGGGAACCGCACCTCGCCGTGACAGGGTGAAGGCTCAGCCCGCGCGTTTCATGCCCCACTTGACGACCGTGTTGCGTTCGACGATTCCGAAGATCGTCTCGACCAAGATGCCGAGCACCGAGATCACGACGAGCGCCGCGAAGATCGTGGAGGTATTCAAGAAGTAGCGCGCGTTGTTGATATACCAGCCGAGCCCGCCGGCTGAACCCGCGACACCGAACACCAGTTCAGCTGCGACGACGGTGCGCCAACCGAATGCCCACGACGCCTTGAGTCCGGTGAGGATCGACGGCAGCGCCGCGGGCAGCAGCACGTCGATGACGAGCCGCCAGCCGCGCAAACCGAGGTTGCGCGCGGCGAGCTGCGTGGTGAGGCTGATCGTGCGAAAGCCGGTATCGGTGTTGATCGCC